>JBFWYS010000173.1:0-7375 GCA_050186175.1 Pseudobdellovibrionaceae bacterium | reverse complement strand
CTCTGGCGGTCGCGATAACTGGCGGACGGCCCGGCCAGGAAGGCCAGGAGCGAACTCTCTCATGGACGGATCAACGATGCGATTAACAAAGAAAACTTATAAGCAAAAAAAGTTGCGAGGCAAAAGCAATCACCTAAAAGAAACCCGATAAACCTGAGCCTCAAGACCCCTTGTCTTTATCTTAAGAGCAAGTTCAAGATTCGTCTTGTCCACTGCATGCGCAGCTTTCGATAAGGCGCCGACATCAGAAGTCAGTAAATAGCCTCGAAACTTTTGTGGGTCCGCGACCCTTTTTATTTCATGAAGCAACTTTGTGTAAAGGGCTTCGTTCGCAGCTCCCTCAGAACCATATTTTTTTCCAAAGGGCAGATTCGCCAGAACCACTTGGACTGACCGGTCTGCCAAACCAGACTTTGAATGATCACCTTTTTGTAAATTCAAATTCGGCAAGTGAGATAGATTGTTTTTTGCGATCGCAATTGCTGTCGTATCGATGTCAGTTCCAATGAAGTGGCTTTTTGGAGTGTAAGCAAAAGCTTCGGCGAGGAGAGTGCCTGACCCACAACATGGGTCCCAGATATTTTCGTTTTCAAGAGGCTTCGCGAGAAAAGCCATGGCCGCTGCAGCTGTAGGAGGAAGACTTCCGTCTCTCTCTTCTGTTCTGTGATTTCTTAAGGCTGCATCATCTTCTCTAAAAATCGGAATTCCAAAATAAAAGAGTTCGTCGACTGTTAACAGCCACACCTCAGGATCTTCTTCGTCGAATGAAAATTCGATTTCTCTCTTTTCCATTTCTTTGAGGAGCCATCTTTGAAGATCTTGGCGCTGAAAATGTTTTCCGGTTGCGCCAATAACAAGACGGTGAGGTTCAGTGAGTTTTTTAAGGCGACTGGCGATCGCATCAAGTTGATTTTTTGAAATTTTATACTTGCCGTAAGCGGGTACTTCCAAAACTCGCTCTGCAATTCTCAAAGATCGAAGCCCCTGTTTTTTTTCTACGGCATGCATAAAGAGCAAGTCGTGGTTTCGCTGGAATTTCATAAAAATACGATCCTTAAACGGGACAATTTTATGAGCCATCATCTCCTTTGAAAGAAGGCGGCCAAGACCCGGCGGACACTGAACGATGTAACCTTCAAAGTGAGGCGGGGGTGCTTTTTGATTTGTTTTTTCTGTGTTTTCCATTTGTGGAAGGGAGAATGTCATAAAAGCTCAGGGAATTGAAGCCCTTAAAAGAGTTTTGGTCTTTTGCTTAAGAAAACCCAGGATTCGCATCCGTTGAAGGCGGCATATTGCTCGAGTTCAGTCTCAAAAGCCTTTTTAAAACTCGAGTTTTTAGAAACTTTTTCAACGAGCCCCCACCTTTCAATCTCTAAAGTTTTGGTTTTTCGGTTGGCCTTGCAATCGAGCCAGCCTACAAATTGATGTCCCCATAAGACTGGCAATGCAAAATAACCCCAAGTTCTTTTATTCTCAGGAACATAACATTCAAGCCGATACGGAAATTGAAAAATGTCCTGCAACCATTTTCGATGGATAACAAGATTGTCGAAAGGAGAAAGGATGCGGACTTTAATTGCGACTTCACAAGACCCCTCTAAAAGCTTTGGAGAGGCATAAATATCAGAACATTCAAGGCCTTTGACTCTAACGTTTACAAACTTGTTGTCTTCGATCAATTCGTTAAAAACTTGATGCGTTTTTTGTTTAAAATCTGCTTTTTTCAAATGAGTCACTTCGGAAAGGCGAAACAATCCGTGTGAGCGAGAGGCCTGATCAATCAGATAATAAATATATTCTCGAATAGACGGCTCATCAGTGGAAATGGAGGAAGGCAAGACTCGCGACGTAAGATCATAAACTTTTTGAAACTTTTCTCGGCGAACCACCATCAAGTCGCCCTGAGAAAAAAGTTGTTCTATAACTATTTTTACAGGAGACCAATCGAACCAAGGTCCCTTTCGTTTTGCTTTTTCTCCAAGATCAGAAAAGTGCGAGTTTGCAAGAGGACCTTCGGCTTCGATTCTTTTTAGAACTTCTTGGCCAATTTTTTTATCGACGTTTTTATGCCAGCCGTGCCCTTGTTCACGAAGTCTTTTTTTGCGTAACAAGGAAAATCGGAAATCATCGATAGGGAGATAGGCTGCTGCGTGGGCCCAGTATTCAAAAATCCGTGGAGAGGGGAGGCTCATGGCTTGATTTAAATTTGGACTGCGATAGGAGTGATCGCGGCTCCACAAAATATGGTGATGGGCTCGTTCGACACGATTAATTGCGTCCAATTGCACGTAACCCAAATGTTTCACCCACTCGGGCAAAGATTTAGAGCCGGCTGGAGCCATGTAACCTTGGGTAGAAATAATAAGAGATCGAGCTTCTTTTTGAGAAATTGAGATCATGATGCCACTGCTTTGCGAGATTGCTTCTTAGGAAGCTCTATCACAAAGCAAGTGTTGGAACAATGAGGATCTAAATAGAGTTTTCCTCCATGCTCCTCAATAATTCCTTTTGAAAGACTCAAGCCAAGTCCTGTTCCTTTGCCGACTTCTTTGGTTGTAAAGAAAGGCGTCATTAATTTTTGAGCGATGGGCCCTGGAATCCCTTTTCCAGAATCTATGACCGACAACTGAACGTGAGTTGCGGAGGCCTCGATCTCAACCTTGACCCATTTTTCTTCGAGTGCGGAGACAGCGTCAAATGAGTTCGAGAGGAGGTTGAGAAGAACTTGCGAGATTTGCACCGATCGACATTCCAATCGAATGTCATTTGAAATAGCTGGAACATCGAGGGGAATATGATTGTTCGCAAAACGAGTCTGACAGAGATCCAGTGTTTCGCTTACAATTTCGTTCAGGCAGGTTGATGCTTTGGAATCAGAAGTTCCTTCTCGAGCGAAATGGCGGAGGCTCTTAATAATTTTCGCCACACGATCTGTCATCGTATTTATTTTTTCCAAATTTTCTAACATTTTTTTGCTGTCGACTTCAGACTTTTGGATGCCTGAGATGGCTTGTTCAAGACGCAGTTTAATAACGGTGAGAGGAGTGTTCACTTCGTGCGCAATACTGCTCGCCATTTCTCCAAGTGCCGCCATTTTAGATGAGGCAGCCGCTCTCGCTTTTTGGGTATCGAGTTCTCGGGCTGTTTTAAATTGGTCTGTAAAATCAATTGCAATTCCGTACCACTTGATGTCGTCGTTATCTTGTTTGCGGGGCAGTGACTTGCATTGGATCCAATGTTCTTCGCCACTTTCCATCTTAAATGTTCCGACCCAGTGACACGGCGACAAATTCTTTGCCGATGTTAAAATCGACTCGTAGAAAGTACTAGTCTTGTCGGCGGCCAGTTTTGCGAGGGCAAATTCAACAATCCAGTTTCCACGCGAGGCTGTATCATAATGATTGTGCCCGTTGTTTCCGAAAAAAGAGATTTGCGAAGTTCCGTCGAAACGCAAAGTAAAGTTATAAAGAACACCAGGTGCATTCGCACTCAAATTTTCAAGGGCTTCACTTCGTTGGCGATGTTCCAACTCCACGTCTTTTTGAATTGAGATGTCTCGCCAGGCGAGAATGGCATCGTTTTCGAGGGGTATAAATTGATGCTTGAGCCAAGTCACTCGAGGTCCTAATTCTGAAATTGGAAATTCACGATCAAGAGGTCGGTGAAATTGAATTGCCTCTTTGTATCGCTTAAAAAACGGACGCGCTTTAACAAACGGAAAGAGCTCGCAAAGATTTTTGCCGAGAAGATCTTCTTTCTTCATTTTTGTCAGTTTAAAAACATTAGGATTCACTTCGACAATTTTGAAGTCTTCCACTTCATTCTGCGCATTGCGAACATAACCAAGTACAAAAACGCAGTCGAGACTTCCTTCGAGGAGGACCTTGGCTAGTTGTTCATTTGATATCGACATTCTTGGCTCCCAAAGCTCCTTTCTTATCGGCAGACTGGATTTTTTAGCGACTGCCTAAAGGTCAAGAATTCCTGCCCTTGGTCCGGCATTCTCGCCTAATTTAAGAGAGTTGTGGTTGGAACTTCACTTAATCTCCATCATCTCTTGAGTGAGCCTTGTGAAAACTCAAATATCCTGAGGCAAAGTTAAAGATAGGGAACAAAGCCAAATAGGAGGGCTTATGGGATCTGAAAAAAGAAAGATCAGAGGCGAGGTTTCGGGAGCGGAACTCAAACTCGGTCCTGACATGCAACGAGAGATCAGGCGTGAAGTGGAAAATTGGGTCCGTTTGCATTCGTTCGAAAACGAACCCTCAAGTTACTTTCATGTGTCGTTTAGATCGGCGGGTCATGACGAGTATGAGTGCGACGTTGAAATATTCGGCTCACAACACCACTGGCATGCAGAAGAGGTGGATCGTGAACCGATTGTCGCATTTGAAAAATGTCTAGAGAGTTTGGCTTACGGATCTTGATTATCTAATTTCGTCGTTTGTCCTCAACGATAATCAACGTCGAGGGGCCCTGTCTCTTACGGAGACGGCCTCTCGAGTCCCGAGAAATGGCGCCGTTTCTTCTAAATATTGGAACAAGAGACTGGGGTTCATTTCGAACCAAGTTAAAAAGCCACTGAGCTTCATCATAACGTAAACGCACACAGCCGCCAGAAGCACGAGTTCCTAATTTATTGTAGTAGGTTTCTGCGGCGGCGTGAACTGCAATACCACCATTAAAGAAAATGGCATACGGCATTTTAGTTAGCCAAGTGTTTGAGAAATAATCCTTCACAAGTCTTGTTGGATTGAACCAACCGGTTGGCGTACCTGAAAAATATTTTCTGCCGCTCTTCGCCCTTTCCCATTGCTCTCGACCCGTGGAAGTTTTTGTTTCGAGAACCAATCGACCATTTTTATAAACACGAAGTCTTTGAGCCGTCGAGCCTCGTGCTGCTTTGTTGACCCAGATCACGATCGGCCACTCTCTAATAATATCAACACCACTTCGAGCAGTGAGTTCTTCTACAGAAAGGGGAGCGATAAAATCATCAGCTTCTGGAAGTCCCAATTCTTCAGCAATTTCTTCGGGAGAAATATCGGCAGAAATTTCTTCTTGCTCCACAGTTTGTGCAAGAGATGCATGAGGTACAAACACAATCGAAAGAACCGCAAGCAAAACCGTTAAAGACATCCATTTTTTCATTTTTTTAATCCCCTCTCAAAAGGCAGAAGGGAGGGTTACTTTAAGGGGACAGAAGCGGTCAAACACTTTGCTTTAAAAGTTCGCAAACGGAACGCCGCGGAAACAAATAAAACTGCCTCCGCCGCTCGAGAAGTGAGTTACAGCTTATTAAAAGCGTAAATCAAGCTTCCACGTTTGATTTTTTCAATAATTTTTTCAGAATGCTTTGGATCGAGGGCCGGGCATCCGAGACTTCGACCTTGTTTCGATGAGTTCTCCGAAACATAGTTCGCCGGGTGGATGACGACGGCTCGTGACCGAGCATTGCTGTTGGTCGACGAAAGGCCATCGAGCTTTAACGAGTATCCGTTAGCTCCATAATAGGTTTCGGCTGTGAGATAAAATCCGATCGAACTTTTACCACTTCCATTTGTGTTTGAAAATGAAGTCGCGTAACCATCGTGATCTGGATCTGAGTATTTTCCATGTGCTGTTTTAAAGGATTCAACGGCGCCAGTTTTCATATTGATGATGTAAAATCTTTTCTTTCCTGAATGGCGCGAGAAATCTAAAACGATCATGTAGTTTTTATTTTTGATCTTTGATTGGTTTGCATCAAAGTAAGCCACGGCTTTTTGTAAAGCGGTCGTTGGAACAACGTGATCGGGATCCAAATGATCGTAGTTTCTCCAGTCGACACCTGATTGATTTTCCTGTTCGGGGTCTGAAACCTCGGGCGGAGTTGTGGGAGCGCTTGGTGTCTCCTGTGGAGCATTTTTGACGGGCGACATTGCAAATGTTTTGTTGGTGATAAAAATACTAAGTACGGACACGAACAAGATCAGAGCTGATCTTGTTGTAGACGTTTTTTGTGCATTGATTAAATCCATGAAACCCTCCTCTGGCGCTGATTTCATGACTTTTCGGATTTTGATTTGGCTGACTTGAGTACAGATTGCGTGTGCCTGCAGAATCTTGACTTTATTTTTCTCGTGAGCGTCCCGAAAAAAGAGAAAGCATCATGAGGAGACGACTTATGTTAAAGATAGTGTCTAAAAATCTGACAAAAAATTTTAAATTTGTTTTTGCAGTTTTGTTTTTAAGCTCGAATTTTGCGTTTGCGGAATATTATGTTCCTTCCTACATCCCTCTCTCATCAGAGATTAACAATGAGGATCAGTTTGATTTTCCAGAGGAGAATGCTTACGACTTTTCTGAATATGACTTTGAGCTAGAGAACGTCAAAGCACGAGGCTCATGGTGCGGAAGTCTAGCTCAGCTCGCGTCGCAGTCTAAATCGAAGTGGACAAATCCGTCAGGAAAACCTGCGGACTACATTGTGACGGACAAATCAAGACGGCTCACGCACATTCTTGTACAGGGAAAAGTCGTGCGTACATATAAGTCAGCGCTCGGCAAGAGAGCAGGGCAAAAGCGCCAAGAAGGAGACAAAAAAACTCCGGAAGGTCTTTATAAAATCGGATATAAAAATTCAAACTCCGATTTTCATTTATCAATGCAAGTCTCGTATCCGAATGCGGCCGATCGAGAATGGGCGAGAAAAAATGGTGTAAGCCCAGGAAGCGGAATCATGTACCACGGTCTGCCAAACAATCCGTTTTTAAAACCCATCGTTGGACATCCGTACCGCAATTGGACAGCGGGGTGTATTGCTGTGAATGATCGTGAGATTGAAGAGATGTTTTCAAAGATAAAAGTGGGAACTCCGATAGAGATTTGTAAATAGGGGAGTGTTTAACTTGGTGTGCGGCTTCCGGTCTTTTATCAGAAGCCGCATTAAGAGCTTTTTGTTTCGCACATCAGCACCACCGGTGGAGCTTGGTGGAGGAAAATAGAGTTATCTGGGACCGCAGAATTTTCCATCCCAGTCACAAAAGGTTTTGAGTAAACCTCCACTACTAGATTTTTTCGATTTTCAGATTTAGCTGTTCTCTTCAGGTGCCTTACAATCCATTGCTTTTTTAAGATCGCACATGCCAGCAACTTATCGCCAAGATTTAGCGATTGCGGTGGTCATTTCAATGCGCTTTCTGATATTTGAGATCCAGATCCTTAACACAAGTGTTTGTACAACTGTCTCAAAATGAAACAGAAGTATGGAATCTTTCTAATTTTAGTGGGTGAAGTGTGGAAAACTCTGGTTTCACTAACGCGCGGAACGAAGTTTGTGGAGGTAATTAGGAACTGTGTCCGCTTGTTAACTTCTGATTTTTTCAAAATCAGA
>JBFWYS010000172.1:0-7395 GCA_050186175.1 Pseudobdellovibrionaceae bacterium | reverse complement strand
CTTTTAAAAACGTTTCGATTTTTGGGAGACCGTCGACAACCGTGACTGTTTTTCCGCCACGACCTGATTTTTCGATTCGCAGTTTTGCCGTCACACGTTTTGGCATGTTCTGCGCTGGGGGACATTTACATTCGCTAACGAAGTGACGGCAGTGCGGGCAAAGCTGATTTTCCTTTGGGTCTGTAGAATAGACCAAGCGTGTGTTCTTACTCATTCTTTATGAAATAGTAAACGCACGCAGACCTGTCAATTCATGCTGCCGATTGATTTGACGGATTAGGGACCCTAGACCTACATAGAGATGAGATATCAGTCTTCGACGTTCTAAAGAACTCAAGTATAATAAAGAAAAAAGGCATCGTAAAAATGGACAGTTTTGAGATTGAGAAAGAGCGGATTCGCTCCCCTCGAAAATCACCAGAGACTCCAAAAAAAAGAAGACTCCCCGACGTTACCGATTTAGTTCGTGAACGGGGCCTCACCTGGGATGAAAATATTTCCTTTCGTCGGGGACCTCGTCGATCTCCGAGACAAGTTGCCTCTTGGTCCATGGCGGCCTCTTTTATTGATTTTTTACTTTTACTCGCTCTCAATTGTTTCTTGGTCGTCGTGACTATTGCTATTACACAGAATAATCCTTTTCAGACCCTTCCCGTCATGATCTACAATCCTTTTGTTTGGATTCTTTTTGGGCAAGTGATTGCAACTTCATGGGGATACATGGTGTCGCTCCGGTCCTTTTTAGGATTTTCGATTGGTGAATGGGCCTGCCACTTGCGACTTGGCGATGATCGTGACTTTGCTCAATCAAATTATACCTTGCGAGTGATTGCACGTTGCACTCTGGTCCTCGCAAGTGGAATGATCCTATTACCAATACTCACCCTCATCACTGGAAACGATCTGGCTGGAAAAATATCAGGTCTCCAAATCAAAATTTTATAATAGAGGAAAAATGTCTAAAAAAAGAATTGGTCTAATGACAGGTGGAGGAGATGCTCCGGGGCTCAATGGAATTATCGAGTCGTGCGTTCGTGCACTTTCTAAGATGGATATCGAAATCGTTGGCATTCGTGATGGCTTCGAAGGAATTTACAATCAAGACACTGTTCTTCTAGATCCAAAAAGCATTGCAAATGCTCATTCTCTTGCAGGAACTTTGCTTGGAACTTCAAATAAAAGCGGAACGGACGGTCGCCAGCAAGAATTCATCGAAAAATTTAACAGCCTAAATCTCGAGGGGTTAATTGCTGCGGGAGGTGACGGTACTTTTTCGGGATTATCGCGTGTTTTAAACGGACTGAAATTAATTGGCGTTCCGAAAACGATTGATAACGACCTCGCCGGGACTGATGTGACTTTTGGATACGACACGGCTTGCGCCGTTGTCGCCGAATCTGTCGACGCTCTTCGTGCTACTGCCGAAGCCCACAAAAGAATTATCGTCGTCGAAACGATGGGAAGAACCACTGGGTGGATCGCTCTCGGTGGAGGGCTTGCCTCTTATTCAGATGTGATTCTGATTCCAGAACGCCCATTCGATCGGAAAGAATTATTAGAATTTATAGATAAAAAACGAAAGTCTGGAAGTCGTGGCTTGATGATCGTCGCCGCAGAAGGAGCTTTTGCGAGCGGAGAATCTGCTTCGATCGCGTTTACCGTTCAAAGTTCTTTTCAGAAAGAACGCTACGGTGGATTTGCTGGTTCACTCTCACGATGGCTTGAAGAGGGTACCGGCTGGGAGTCACGACATGTCGTACTCGGTCACCTACAAAGATCTCGTCAACCGACAACAACGGATCGATTTCTCACCCTCGCAATGGGAGTTGAAGTCGCGAGGATGGTAACAGAAGAGGCATGGGGAAATGCAGTGGTCGTGAGAAATGGTGTTGTCGGTCGTGCACCACTTTCCGATTTGATGAAGCCGGCTCGACTTGTGGACCAGGACCATCGTTGGGTTCAGATGGCCCAAACGATCGGAATCCATATTTAAGCTAGACCTCGGTCTATATCACTTAAAGAAAAATTAATATTTCTCTGTTTCAAGACTTCTTGACCCTATCTTTATCTGCCAAAAATCCGATAAAAAAATCAGGAGAATTCATGGCTTACGAAGGGTCAATCCTTGAATCGATTGATGAGCTTGTGAACATGTTGAAAGCCGATGGCAGTTTGGTTGAACAAGCAGATTTCAACCATGGCGAATCACTTTTAAAAATTTACACTCATCCTCAACAATCATCAGCAACTCTTGATTTTCAAGCGACAAAACTCGCGTTTCTTCGGGAAGTTATTTTAGATATTTCCGGCGGATGTGAAAAACTTAAAAAGTCTACAATGGGTTTATGTTTTGCCTACAATCAAGTTCAAAATTTCTGTGTGGCAAAAGGAGATATGCCGGCTGGAAAAATTTTATTTAGTATTGAATTGAAAAAACCAGAATTAACACAAGAAGAAATTCATGCGGTCATCTACCGATTGGCCGTGATGATTTCTTATATGAAATGAGGGAAATGGACGAATCGAACGAAGCTCGCTCCATATTTATAATTAAGAAGGACGGCAACTCAATGAAGCAAGCCGAAGCCTACTTAAAAAACCGCGGATGGAAAGTCCGCAGCGCGACAGCTTTGAAACAAGCTCTTGCTCTTATGTTACAAGAGCCTCCTGAATTTCTTCTTCTCTGTGTTGAAAATCCACATCCCAAAATTCGTGTCATGCCAAAAGTACTGTCTCAGGCCCTTCGTTGTACGGTGATTCCTTTTGCTGATGATGCAACTCCTTCCTCCATTCGCATGATGAATGAGTTAAGCCCCGAGTTCAGTCTTTTCCCGCCTGTCAGCGGTCCTGGCGTGGAGCGGATGGTTGCACGCATTCTAAAAAAGACAGAAGAACTTTCATCGCAAGTGACCGTGAACGAAAAAGGCGAAAGAGTTCTTCCAAAAGACCGTGGCTCTGATTTGATCAATATTACAGGTAAAGTTGGTGGCGCGGACAATGAAGCTATGGCAATTCGGGGTGCGCGAGATGCTCTTGCAAAAATGTTAGGTGGCAGTGGCGAAGACACCGCAGGACCTGATGGAATGATGATGCAAAAAGGTGCCGTGGATGCTAACGGAAATCCAATTCATCAATCAGGAGGCGCAGCAGCTCAAGGTTCTGAATCACAGATTCAAAAAGGTGTTGATGGTAGAACTTCGGCGATGCTGGATAAAGGAACGGCAGCTCAAGATGCTGGCACTCAAATTCAAAAAGGAATCAACGGCACAACCGATGCTCTTCTCGACAAGGGAACGGCTGCGAAGAACGGTGGAGTACACTCGCAAAAAGGTGTCGACGGAAGAACTGAGGCCATGCTGTCTAAGGGGAATGATGCAAATAGCCCTGGAATGGCAACGCAAAAAGGGGTTAACGGCAAAACGGGTGCTGCACTCGACAAGGGCGATGCCGATGAAAATCCAACTCACTTCAATCCCCAGCTACATGGACGCCAATCTCTTTTATCTAAAAAAGAAGAGCATACGCCTGAATATTTATCAAAAATTGCCAAAGAAGCCGCAGAAATGGCCGGGTCCGATGAAGACTCAAGTGCCACAATGGATTTCTTTGGTGGCAGTGGCGCAACCAAAAAACCGGGCGAATATGATTCCATCCTGATTAAGGGAACTCATGATGCCCTTGAGAAAACGGTTATTAAAGGCTCTTCTAAGACAAAGCCTGCTCCTTTGGGACAATCTACAAATGTAGCATGTATTATTGTTCAATCTGATCGTTTCTCTGGCTACCTCGTAGTTGCTTTGGGCCGCGATCAAAAAATTGATAACACTCTCCTGACCACTCTTAAAGAACGTCTCTTCAAATTCTTAGAGGCTGGCGGTGAGAAAATGCGCTCAGAAGATCAAATGCAACTCAAGCTCGAGCAAGTTGAATTTCAATCTTGGGCCATGGAACATGCTGAATTCTTGAGAAAATCCGTTCATAACGGAGATGAGATCGCAATGGCCTTCTTTCCGCACAAGGAAGTAAATCAAAAACTTCATGAAAGTGCGAGCGAACAAATGCTTGCGATGGAGTTAGATGAAATTAAGGGCGACGTCAAAATGGAATTCGATGTATATGTCTACTTACCGGAGAACAATAAATACGTTCTCTATACGCCTAAGGGCGGTACCTTTTATTCAAAGCAAAAAGATCGTTTAGTGGAAAAAGGCGTCAATCGCATGCACTTGAAAAAGGAATCCGTCGTCGATGTAAAACGCTACCGTGCTCAAAATTATCTCAACGATAAAATCTCTCAGTACAAAAACAAGGCTAAGAGCAAAGTTGCTTAAATCTATCTAGCTAATCGCGCCTTCTTGAATATCTTCACATATAAAACGCCAAAGTTTTGAGTCGCTATTGAGCCTTACAAGGAATAAACTCAGGCAATTCATCTTTTAAAATCAGAGCCCACGCAGCGCCTTCGGGACATTGGTCTGTATATTTCTCAGGCTTAAACATCCAACCTGTGCGTTTCGAGAGGTATAACCACTGTGGAGAGACACCTATGTAAGAGGCCACTTTTGCATCTTTTGGTACTTTTTCATTGGCCATTCTCTCCAAATCGATTTGCCATTTTTCTTTTGGTGCTTTCCATAAATGTTGATTGAGTCCAATACCAATAAGAACGAACAACAAAAGGATGCCTGTTCGACAACGATTTTTTATCTTATTCCACGCGAGCGTCATTACAATAGAGATCACTAACGACCCTGCGAGAAGATAATAATTATGATTAATAAAATGTTTTCCTCGAGCTCCAATCACCATGATACAAACGAGAGCCCAAATAGCGATTTCCTTTTTAAAATCTTTTACAAAAAACAAAATCAAAAAAAGGCCAACGTAATTCATCATTTCAATAATGGAAATTTCAATAATTGGTAAAATAAGTCCCGGTATCTGAGGCACAAGATCTTCTGGATTCACGACCCGAGTTAGATAATAAGAAACTTCGGAGTATTTAAATATCCAATACTTATACCAAAAGAAATACAGGGCCCCGCACAAAGCCAATGCCGCAGTCCATGTTTTCTTATCCCAATACAAAAATACCAGTGGAAAGAGATAAGGCCTCATTAAAAATCCGACTCCGAATAAAAATAGGCCCGAAATCCAAAAATAGGTCTGATGCATACCCTTCTCTTCCCAAAGGAAGAGAGCACCACCCATAAATAAAAGTGCAAGCCCATCAGGAAGAGGAATCGATAAATGCAATAGCTGTAGCGAACAGAAAAAGAAAAAAATAAGCCATGACGAAAAAAGTATCTGAGGATTTCTTTTTTTTATCCAAGCTCCCCACAAGAGCCCATTCAAAAGAAAAATAAAAATAGAAAAATACCGAGGAAAAGTTTCGCTCCATTGGCCAGTCATTTTGCAGGGAATTGAAATTAGGTAACTAAAAAGTGGAAATTCACCTATAGAAACTCCGCTTGTATTCTCGCGATTTGCCACCTTCGGCTTTAAAAATTCAGTTCCTTCAAAACAATATGAATAACCTGTGAACAACGTATCTGCCTGACGAATTTTATGAACTCCACGAAGCAGGTATTCAAAATTCTGAAAATAGAGAACGGCAAAAACAATTAAACCAAATGCCAAGACGGCTGACACCCATGACGATTCTTTTTTGAAAAAAGTCATTAATACCACTCCACCTCAAATTGCCGCGGACCTGAGTCTGGAGCTACCTCAGTTACAGTAAAATAAATTCGACCGATCTCTCGCCCATCTGTTGTCTCGACGCTCACACGCCATTTACCGGGAGCATAATTTTGCTTGTTTGAAAATCCTCGAAAACCTTCTTCGCGCCCCCCCGAAATTCGCATCGGCACTCGATCCGTCGCGGACCAACCTTGAGTAGGGTCATAAAAATTCCAGTTTAAAATAACAGAATCAGAAAAACGCGCCGGCGAAAAGATTGAGGCAAAAAAATAAATTCGATCTCCCGGAACTGCATTAAAATCCTGATCACCTTCATGCCAAAATTTCCACCAAGGCTTCTCATGAGAGAGAAGATACTTTCCGTCGGCCTTTTCAATATTATGATAAATCCCCATTTTTTTAACAGAAAGTGGAACTGGTGGAATCCATCCAATAATATAAAAAATAAGTAGAACTGCGCAAACGGTACCACCGGGCGCTATTAAAAAACGGAATACACCCTGGCTATCTCCGGTTCTCTTAAGTAGAACAGAACGGGCCCCGAACAAAAAGCCCATCGTCGCAAACAGAGATAATAGAAAGGGAATCCATCCCACAAATCCAAGAAGAACGGGAATGATCATTGAGAAAAAAGAAAAAAGACAGATCACTAAAAGACCGATCTTTAAATCAACTTTTGATTTCTGCACAGATTTCATTTCGTTGGCGATCATTAAACCCGCCAGGAAGATGACAAAAACAATCGAAGAAAAAATGGACGAACTTTTAAGGAAAAAGAGAGAGTAAACACTCAGTAAACTTCCTAATAGGAAGTGCACTGCGATTTGTCGATAAGGCCATAATTTTTCTACTCGTCCTGTAGGAATGAATTTTCCATGTTGAAATAAGAACTCATAAAAAACGATTGAACCAATAATCAGAAAATAAAGCACTTGTTGGGCAAGTGCCACAGGATCGTCAATATCCGAAAGTGTAAATACATCAAATATAAACCCGCCTAAGAAAAATGCAATATCAACTCGGGTTTCATTTTCTTCGTAAAATTTGAAAAATTTTTCCTTAAAATTCATGCAGCCTGATTTTGAATCATCAGACTGCTAGAATCAAACCTATTTTAAGATTAGTTTTTGTCTCAAAAGGCAAATGTAGGCATGAGCGGTCTTTTAGGCGCTCTTGATATGTCAAAGAAACGTTTGGTCGAGCCATTGGTAGGTCATAACCTTCGGCCGACAGCGGAGTTTTTGCATTGCCGTAAGTGATGTTTGCCAATTCACCCACACAGTCCTGCACTTCCGGTGTCAATGAAGTCACTTTTTCTGCCAACATTGATTCGTATAAAGAGCAAATGCTAGATGTGTCGAAAACAATCATCATCATTACATCCATTCCTCCGCATTTAAAATCGACAATTCCAGCAACTTCATAAGGAGGATTTAACGAATACGTGATCTCATGAGTCCCCTGCCTAGGTCTTTCGCCTGTGTAGGTCTCAACAGTTTTTTCCACGGCATTAATAAATGCCCTCGCGACAATCGCGCGAAAAAAATCTTTGTTAATCTTAGGTGCGCCCAAAATCTACCGTCCTGATCTTAAGAGGTTAAATTAAGCCGCAGCTTTTTTGAAGTGTCTTGCGTAAACTTGAGTAAGTTTAGTCTGAAAGTCTGTAACAGAAAATGGTTTTACGATGTAGTT
>JBFWYS010000171.1:0-7430 GCA_050186175.1 Pseudobdellovibrionaceae bacterium | reverse complement strand
GGTAGCAAGGCGGCGGCTACCGCGCGGCTGCTCCAATTTTCGACGGCGGGCCTTTTAGAGAATTGGGTTTGAAAATAGAAGACCCCTCTTTTTTTAGAAGAGGAGTCTATTATTTTTGTTTTTGATTACTAATTATGAAGTTCTTGCGATTTTGCGCTTATCGAGGCCGTATTTTTCGACCTTCATGATAAGACCTGCGCGACTGATTCCGAGCTCCTTCGCTAGCTTGGATTTATTCCAACCTGTTCTGCGAAGTCCTTCTTTAATCATTTCGCGCTCAAGTTCCTCAAGAGCATCTTTTAACTTACCTTGAAGTCTTGCGCCCTGAACTTTTCCTTTTTCAGCCGCATCCAAGATTTTTGGTGAAAGCAACTCAGCTTGGAGTCTTGTTTCTTCGCCAGCCAAAACTACCAATCTTTCGATTTCGTTTTGGAGCTCTCGAACATTTCCTGGCCATGGATAATCATACAACTTCTCAAGAGCCCTCTTTGTCAGCATTCTCTTAGCGCCACCACCGGATTCAAAGAGGCGACCTAAGAAGAAATCTGTGAGTATCGGAATATCTTCTTTTCTCTCTCTAAGAGGTGGAACGCGAATGTTGATCACATTCAATCGGTAGTACAAGTCTTCACGGAATGTTCCTGCTTCAACCATTTCCTTTAGAGGTTTGTTAGTAGCTGCGATAATTCGCACGTCTACTTTTTTCATTTCGGTCGAGCCCACTGGAATGAATGTTCCCTCTTGAAGAACACGGAGAAGTTTAACTTGCATTGTTGGAGAGGTGTCTCCGATTTCGTCGAGGAAGAAAGTCCCTTTATCGGCCATTTCAAAAAGACCTTTTTTGTCTTTAAGAGCGCCGGTGAAAGATCCCTTCACATGACCGAAGAGCTCTGATTCTAACAAGTTATCGTTGAATGCAGAGCAGTTCTGGATTACAAATGCTTTGTCTTTTCTGTTTGAATTAAAGTGAATCGCCTTTGCGATCAACTCTTTTCCAGTTCCGTTTTCACCTTGGATCATAACAGTCGTATCTGCACCTTTGATTTTATCAAGAAGTGCATATAGCGATTGCATTGGCTTCGATTTACCAATCATGTTGTCGTATTTATAACGACTGCCAAGTTCTTTGTTCAATTCACGGATACGATCTTCGCGGCTTGTGATTTCAAGGTGGAGAGTCACGATCTCTTGAGCCACAAGCTCAACTAGTTCAGAGAAGTGTCCTCTTTCTTGGTCATCAAGATATTTGAATTTAGCTAAAGAAGCTTCGATGGCATCAGATGAGAAACCGAACGCCGCAAAACGGTCGCGGATTTCAGAAAGTCTTTGTGAGTAGTTTTCGTCTTTAAAGAAGCCAACTGCAACAACAGTTCCGACCATGTCGTGTTCGATCATAATGGGGAAGATACCGACGTCGAAACCAGTCATGTCCCATTTGCGAATTGAATATCTGTTTTCAGATACACGCAAATCGTCGATCGACTTAGTTACAAGATCAGTAAGGCTTGCTTGCGCAGTCTCTTTTTGCAAAAGAGAATGAATAGCTGAATTTGCGAACGGAATTTTTTGGGTGTCGAAGCCTTTAAAGGTTCCGCGCTCGTCTGTAAAAACGATGTCGATGTTCCACCAAGCATTTAAAATGTGTTTGAGCTTACGGATCACGTGTATATGTTCAAACTCATCCCAATTAATCATGACAAAATCTCCTTGTCTTAAAAACTTCTTGAAACTGACAAAGAGTTTATCGTCAAAAAAATGGACAAGCTTAAGTGCGACTGTAGAGAAAAACTACAAAGTCAAATTCGTGGACAGCAAAAGTTGACGGGAGAAAATATAGAGGGAAAAGAGCGGATCAGAGTGAAACAGGACCAAGGTACAGAATTGAAAAAGGGTGTCTGAAAGGAAGACGTTTTTAAGATTTATAGTCTAAAAATGGAGGCTTAAAGCGAGTGATCGAGTTGATATTTGCGCAGATATTTGCCAGTTAGACTCTTCTCAGATTTCATTATGTCCGAAGGTGATCCGGTTGCGACGATCTCGCCGCCATTCGCTCCTGCATCGGGCCCTAGATCAATGACATAGTCACTTTGTCTAATGACGTCCAGGTTATGCTCGACAACAATCACACTCCCACCGGCATCAATGAGTTTATGGAGAACCTTCATGAGCAAATCGATCTCTCTAAAATGTAAGCCCGTAGTTGGCTCATCTAATATATAGAGTGTTGATTTCTGTGAAACCTGACTGAGTTCCTTTGCAATTTTGAGTCGCTGCGATTCTCCACCCGAGAGAGAAGAAGCAGATTGGCCCAAGCGAATATACTCAAGACCCACTTCTGATAAAATCGCTAATGACTTTCGAATTCCCGGATAAGCGACGAAAAAATCCATCGCTTCTGCAACAGTCATATTGAGAATGTCGTGAATAGATTTTCGGTTGTATTTAATTTCCAAAATTTCTGGACGATATTTTTTTCCATCGCATACGTCACACGTAAGAATAACGTTATCCATGAACATCATATCGATTTCTTCGAAACCTGTGCCTTTACAAGCGGGGCATCTTCCACCATCGACGTTCAAACTGAATGTGCCCGGGGTGTAACTCGCTGATTTTGATTCGGGCAGAGAGGCCATGACAGTGCGAATACCATCAAAGATCTTTAAATAAGTTGCCGGATTACTACGTGCGGTTTTTCCGATTGGAGTTTGATCGATGAGGGTGACATTTTTAACGTGATCAAAGCCACTCAGGTCTTGATAAGGTTGTGACGGCATAAACTCGACATTTAATTCACGGGCAAGAGCCGGATAAAGTGTCTTTGTGATGAGTGTCGTTTTGCCGGAACCGCTGACTCCAGTTACCGAAATCAGTCGATTTAATGGAAAAGTGACATCGACATTTTTAAGATTGTGCCCGCGAGCTCCCGAAAGTGTGATCTTGTATTTATAATTAGAAGAATCCACAGGGCGAGCGGGTTTGCTTGCATCAAATCCTTCGTAAGGGCGAAGGTATTTTGCCGTATTTGATTTCTTCGCGGAGAAAAATCCTTTCATAGAACCTGCATAAACGACTTCTCCACCGAGGTATCCAGAGCCGGGACCCATTTCGATAATATGATCACAGCTATTAATAACATCATGGTCATGTTCTACAACGACTAACGTATTTCCAAGATTTTTGAGATCCTTAAGAATTGAGATGAGTCGGTCGTTATCGCGCGGATGCAAACCCACAGTAGGTTCGTCCAAAACATAAAGGGTTTGAGAAAGGCCCATGCCTAACTGGTTTGCCAAAATCAATCGTTGGTATTCTCCGCCAGAGAGAGTTTTAGCCTCGCGATTCAGTGTGAGATAGTGAACGCCGACACGAATCAAAAAATCCAGGCGAGAACGAAGTTGTTTAAGAACCTCGGCGCAGGTTTCTTCTTCCTTTTTAGAAAAGGTGAGTCTTTCGAAAACATCCCTCAGGTTAGTGACGGTCATTTCGCAAAGAGCTTGAACGTTGTATCCTTTTACGAAGACATGATTTGCTTCTGAACGAAGGCGGGATCCTTTGCAATCCGGGCATAAAAATGGACTTCGATAGCGCGATATAAAAACTCGCACGTGCATTTTATATTTAATTTCTTCGAGGTACTCAAATAGTCCTTTAACGCCAAAAAAGTCATCGGTTCCATCCCAAATCTTCTTCTTAGCATCAGCAGGAAGCATCATCCAAGGGGTGTGAAGATCGATTTTTTCTTTTTTGCAGAAACTCAAAAGCGTTTTCTTATCTGAAGCTGCACTCGGCATTGTAAATGGATGAAGCGCCCCTTGGGCTAAACTTAAATTTGGATTTGGTACTACCTTGGCTTCATCGAGTGTAAGAATATTTCCAAAGCCTTTACAAGTTGGGCAAGCACCAAGAGGACTATTGAAACTAAAAAGACGCGAGGTAAGTGGCGGAGGAGTGTAATGACAAAGAGGGCACGAGGCCTCTTCGCTCAAATCAAGTCTTTCGCCTTCGGTGGTAATAATTGTTGTTCTTCGGCCGTTAACATTCTGAGAAAACTTAAGGCTTGCCTCATAAGCTTGCCCAATGGAATCGGCAAGTCTCGAGCGATCTTCTTTTTGAAAGGAAAGACGATCAACGACAACGTAGAAAGTACTTTGTGGAAGTCCCTTTTTTAGGGCAGCAGCATCGCCGATATCTAAAACTTCGCCGAGGGTTGATTTAGAAGTGCCGTTTGTGGAAGTTCGGTCTAAAGGCAAATCTTTTTTTGCAGTCGCTTTAGCTGTTGTCTTCTTTGCTTTTCCTTTTGCAGCTGCTCTTCCCTCCACTTCAGGCGGAAGATAGATTCTCAAGAAACCTTCTTGCAAAAGAAGGGCGTGAAGTTTTTTGCCTTCAGCGATTCTTCCAATCTCAGGAATTTCAACGAGCAGATAGCCTCTTTTTCCTGAAAAAGTCTTAAGCGCTCGATCTGTAGCTTCAGTCACACTCATTTTTTCTGTTGGAATATGATGAGTAGGGCAGTAAGGCTGACCGATTTTTTCAAAAAGCAGACGCAAGTAATCGACAAGCTCGGTCACAGTCCCAACTGTCGAGCGCGAAGTTTTGACAGAGTTTTTTTGCTCAATCGCAATCGCTGGTGGAATATTTGCAATGCCTTCGATGTCTGGCTTTGGAGCTTTGTTTAAAAATTGTCGGGCATAGTTCGACATGCTTTCAATGAATCGTCTCTGCCCTTCAGCAAAAAGAGTTTGAAACGCAAGTGAACTTTTTCCTGAGCCCGAGGGACCGCAGACAACAGTGAGAGAGCCGATTGGCACTTTCACTTCGATATCTTTAAGATTATTTTGTTTAACGCCCCAAAGATGAATATCGCTCATGCTTCACCTTCTGGAGAAATGAGATTATTTAGACCAAGGCTACTCGTTGAGATCCTGTTTGTAAAAGTCGGACTCTTCTTCTTTTTTATTTTTAGTGCCCGTAGGTTCTGTGCCTTCTTCAAATGCTTGTCTCACAACTTTTTTGGTGCCGCTCGAAGCGAGCTGACCGGTTTCGTTATCTATATTGGCAAAAACGATACCCGGTGGCACTGGAAAAGTCATGTCTGGAAGCCCCTCATGCGCCGCTTTCATATAATCGGTCCAAATGGGTAATGCGGATTTTCCACCGACTTCTCCACGGCCAATTGTTTTTTCTTTGTCAAAACCAACCCAAACGCCTGTGGAAATCTGTGGGGAATAACCAACGAACCAAGCATCAAAGTATCCACTTGTTGTTCCAGTTTTTCCAGCCACTTCTCGACCCACAGCGCGAGCTCGGCCGCCGGTTCCTCCAGGTTCTTCAACAACAGCTTTTAAGAGGGAAGTGGTGATGTAGGCGGTAGTTGGCTTCATCAATTGATCTGGATCTTCGAAAAAGATCGGCGGTTCTTTGCTTGGTGGTGCCGGAGTTTCGTCTCCTTGAACCACCGCTTGAGCTCGCTGTTCAAGATAGGCCTTTCGACGTTCTTCAAACTTTGTTTGTATAGGTGAAATCTGTTCAGCGAAACGAGAATCCATTGTGACATTTTCTGCAAGAAGTTCGCCCTTTGCTGATTCCACACGATGAATGATCACAGGGTTGAGACGTTTTCCGAGTCGACCGAACTGAGCAAACGCACGCGTGATTTCATAGAGAGTCACACCACTGCTTCCGAGTCCCAAAGTAAAATCCATATTTAACGAACTAAAAATTCCGAGCCGACGGGCATAATCAGAGGCCCATTGCACAGATATATCTTCCGTGATTTTAACTGTGGGGACATTCAGAGATTTAATGAGTGCGTTTCTAAAAAGAATATCGCCGGAATAATTTCGATCGTGGTTCGCTGGGCGCCAAGTTTTATCCTCTTGCTGGCCTTCTTTTTCTTCAGCTTGCTCTTGGTAAACGAGAGGAGCATCGATAACCGGAGTTGCAGGCGTGTAACCTTTGTCTAAGGCAGCGGCGTAAATAATTGCTTTAAATGCAGATCCCGTTTGTCGGGCGGCTTGAATCGTGCGGTTGTATTTTGACTCTTCGAAGTTGTATCCCCCGACCATTGCAATTAGATCCTGATTTTTTTGATCATAGGAAATAAGAGCTCCCTGAACAAGGGGATCTTGGTCTAATTCGACATCAACAAAGTATCGAAAGTCAGGAAGTTCAGGAGGCGTCGCCTTTTTATCTTTCTTTTTTAATGCGGCAATCTGTTTTGTCATTCGCTCAGACATTTTTGCCATGGCACCGACAATTGTAACTTGAATCACGTCACCCTGTTTTAAAGCTTCAGAAACTTTTTTGACCTTTACTGTTTCAGCAATCACTTCTGGATCTGGCTTTCGCGCCCAAGTCATTGTTTCCAAATCAATTAAGCCTTGAGTTTCGCCAAATCGAATTGTCGCGAGCCCGACGGCATCATCAACTTTTGTTACAATCGCTTGAACGCGATCTCCTACTTTTGCGTAAGGTGGAAGAGGGGTTTGAGCTCCCGCCTTATCTTTAAAAACTTTTTTCAAATCTAGTGGCCCCGGTTCATCGACACTTCCATCGGGTTGAATCACAATGATCGGGTTGGTTTCGACGATCATTTTATTGCGGTTTTTCAAAAGAAACTCGGCCACCTCATCGGAATTCGAAATATTTTTTAATGGGCCACGGTAGCCTTGGCGCTTATCGAGTTCACGAAGACCGGCACGGAGAGATTCTTGTGCAGCTAATTGTTTTTTCAAATCCAGACTCGTATGAATTCTCAAGCCTTGCTCTGAGACTTTTTTCCCACCGAGGAGTTTTGCAAGCATAATACGAACAGTCTCCGTAAAAAATGGAGCAAACTCGTCGTAATTAACTTTCAGGTGAACAGTAACAGGCTGTTTCTTCGCCGCATCAGCCTCTTCGCGTGTGATGTAGCCAACTTCGGCCATACGATTTAAAACGTAAATCTGTCGCTCTTTTGAATTGCGTGGTTTTTTGACCGGATTATCACGAGAAGGAGCCTGAGGAAGCGCCGCTAAAATCGCCATCTCTGGCAGGGTGAGCTGATCGAGAGTTTTTTTGAAGTAGGTTTCGGCGGCAACTTTAACTCCGTGAGCACTCTCTCCCAAATAGATCTGGTTCAGATAAAGATATAAAATATCTTCTTTGGAAAGATTCTGTTCAATTTTATAAGCAAGAAGAGCCTCACGTAATTTACGAGTATAAGTTCTCTCGTCAGAGAGAAGAAGAGTCTTCGTCACTTGTTGAGTGATCGTCGATCCTCCCTGAACAGTGCGACCGGCTTTCATATTTGCAAGCATCGCTCTCATGATAGCCGTAGGATTAATTCCTTTATGCTCAAAGAACTTATCATCTTCGGCAGCCAGAAAAGCCTGCACTAACTTTTGAGGAATTTTGTTGTAAGGAACTAAGATTCGTCGCTCTGCAGC
>JBFWYS010000170.1:0-7435 GCA_050186175.1 Pseudobdellovibrionaceae bacterium | reverse complement strand
AATCGACACGAAGATCGAAGAAAAAAATGAGGATTCCGGAGCAGGCTGGAGCAAAGCGAATGCCTTTTTATTTTGGAGACTTTACGACACCATTCGCATTTGCGTCAGAAGTGCCAGCTATGTGATTCCGATTTTTCATAATATAAAGACGAAGAAAAATCATTTCGACTACCAAATAGAGAATAAAACTCACCATCAATCCCACACCTTTTAATAAAGCCCACGCAGTCGTGCTCCAATAAAGCGCCGCCCAAACTGCAAGCACCGAATGGATCGCAAAGAAAATTCCAACTCGAAATGTGAGCCCCTTCATCTTAGGTTGAATAAACTCCGGAATCGATTGCCCCTGTTTTTCGGCCATAAATATAAAAATATTTTTCTTAAAGAATAGAGAACCCCAGAGCGCGACCGCAAAACCGGCTTCAAGTAAAGCCGGTTGAAGTTTAAACCAGATTCCTTCACTCGAAATTAAAGATATGCCCCCTAATACTAAAATTAGACCGTTGCCAATCCAAGTGATCGTAGAAACTTTCTTGAATTTCCAAAGCTCATACGAAACCTCTCCAATACCAAAAGCTAAACCTGCAATTAATCCGGCAGTTATACCATAGTACTCTTCTATAACAGTAAAGGCGATAACCGGAAGCAAACCTGCAAAAAAAACAGACAGAGCTTTTGGAGGAGTTTTTGCCATCACCACATTCCCGGAAGAAATGAACCTTCCTGATTCTATCTGCGAATATTTCTCCTTGGCTCCGCAGAACGCGATATGTCGAGCGCGATTTCTGCAGATAAGCAATTGAGACAGTTGATTGCGTTTGCACACCAAGAAAGCCATAGTAGAGAACATGAAGTCAGTCGATCAAGATCACCTAACACCACCGCCACCACAAAAACCTGAAAACGGATTCCTCAATATTATCTTTAATATTCTCATTCCGGTTCTCATTCTCAACAAGGGATCTATATATATTGGACCGTTACCCGCCCTGGTATTGGCTCTGTGTTTTCCTTTGGGTTACGGAATTTATGACTACGCAAAAAAGAAAAAAACCAACTTCATTTCTATCTTAGGTCTCCTTAATGTTTTAGTCACCGGCGGATTCGCTCTGCTCAATCTCGAAGGTATTTGGTTCGCTATCAAAGAAGCGGCTTTTCCAGCTCTTATCGGAATTTTCGTTTTTGCTTCCAGTTATTTCACCCGTCCTTTTATCGAAACTCTTTTCTTAAACCCAGCCCTTGTAAACGTAGAAAAAGTGCGTGCCGCTCTTGAGGCTAAAGGACAAGAGGCTCACTTCAAGCATCACCTTAAAAACTCGACCCAAATTCTAGCGGGCAGCTTCTTTTTTTCGGCGGTTTTGAATTTTGTTTTAGCAAAACGAATCTTTGTTCCTATCGATGCCGCTCTCGCAGAAGCCGAGAGACAAACCGTTCTCAATCAACAAATTGCGGACATGACCTATTTAGGGATGCTCGTGATCACAGTTCCTTCTTTTATTTTGTTAGCGGGAACACTTTGGTATCTGCTTCACGGAATTCGGAAGTACACGGGACTCACAACTGAAGAAGTTCTCGTTCACTAACTAAAATCCATCGTTCGAATCAAAATCAAAATCACCTGGTGGCGGAGGAGGCGGAGGAGGTAACTCCGGCTCGATGTACTCGCCCATTCCCCCTGGGGGTGGCGGTGGCGGAATAAAGTCGTCTCCTTCAAATGGAGCCCCTTCTCCAAAATCGTTATACTCAGATGGGGTCGGAAAACTCGGCCGACTGCTACTGCTCCCAAACGAAGGCGCACTTCCCGTTGAGCTCGCACCTTTCGATTTTGTTCCCGTGACATAAAGACGTTTTGTCGAATCAACACGCTTTGGGTCTCTCTCGAGAATTCCCAACTCTTCCATATCCGCAAGTACCTCAGGCCGCGTCCGCTTTACAAAGTTTTTCTTCTTGGTTCTGTGATACTCGACCATGTCTTTCTCGCGCTCTTTTTTTTTCGCTTTTCTTTCCTTTAAGTATTCTTGATATTCGGGCGTGGTTTCGGGATAAGAGGCCCACCCCTTTTTTGCCTTCATTTTTTTATAGTCTTCAAGGGCCACCTTTTGATCTCGAGCCCGTTTCAATTTTTGTTTTTCAAAGTCATCTCTTCCGGCTTTTCTCTGCACATCAAATCTCTTTTTTTCGGACTCAAATTTTTTAAACTCTTCGGAGACCGGAAGATTCGCAGGAATTGGATATTTTATTTCGGGCATTACATCCGAAACCTTGTCCTCAGCCAACGCCCCCTGAACAACCAAGAAAATGGTTAAAAACGAGGCAATAAGGAGATTTGAGCTTTGACGCAGTCCCATCCCACGAGAGTAACAAAAGAGTGCCACAAAATATACTCGACCTTTGGCGGCCAAGCCTTTAATGTATCTCGTCATAAGATAATCGCAATTTGAGATGCGAGAGGTTTGAAATGGATCTATTAAGCCAACTTGGAGTCTTCGCTTTACAAACTTTGTTCATTGTTGTGGCAATCGTCGTTGTTCTGATTGTGTTTTTCTCGCTTCTGAGTAAAGCCCGCGATCAAAAATCAGAGCTTGAGATTGAAAATCTGAACGAAAAATTTGAGCACTTCGCGGCCGCCTTAAAACATCAGCTGCTCACTAAAAAGGAACTCAAAGCGGAACAAAAAAAACTCAAGCAAGAGTCTAAGAAAAAAGACAAACTTAAAAAAACAAAGATTTACGTTCTCGACTTTAATGGCGACGTCAAAGCAAACCCGGTTCAAAGTTTACGCGACGAAGTCTCATCTATTCTCCTGGTCGCATCCCCGCAAGACGAAGTTTTTTTAAGACTTGAGAGCCCCGGAGGAATGGTTCACGGTTACGGATTGGCGGCAAGCCAGCTCGTACGAATTCGTGAAAAAGGAATTCCACTTGTTGTCTCTGTTGATAAAGTGGCGGCTTCGGGTGGCTATTTAATGGTGTGCACGGCAAACAAAATTCTCTCGGCTCGATTTGCGATTATTGGTTCAATCGGCGTTGTGGCTCAGGTTCCAAATTTTCACAAACTCCTCAAAAAAAATCAGATCGACTATAACGAGTACACCGCCGGAGAGTTTAAACGGACCGTTTCGATGCTTGCGGAAATCACTCCTGCAGGTGAAGCAAAATTCAAAGATCAGCTTGAGCAAACTCACACTCTTTTCAAAAATTTCGTCTCTAAAAATCGCCCCCAACTGCAAATGGAAAAGGTGGCGACTGGTGAATATTGGTATGGCGAACAGGCGCTCTCATTAGGCTTGGTTGACAGCCTTCAAACCAGCGATGATTATTTGTTGAGCAAAAAAAATTCCCATGAGCTCATTCGAGTAGCAACCCTCCATAAGAAAAAGTTAACCGAGAAATTATCAGATTTTATGGAGAAGTCCCTGATTCGTATCTGGAGTCGCCTATGGACCGAATCCGAGTACAGCAAACTTCCATAATTGCAAATTATGCATTGCGCTAAATGCAAAATGCACCACTCATCTGAAAGCTCTAACTTTGCATTGGAGCTTGTATTTTTTCAATAAAGTGCGATAAAACTCCACTGCTTTTGTGCTCCAAGAGTTTTTGCTCTCGGCTGGCAAAATTAAAAAAAAAAAGCATTTTGTTTACGAGGGTTCGGATCTTATTTTTCAGGAGAATTGAGTGAGCGAAGTTGTGGTGTCCGTAAAAAATCTTGAAACCACATTTGCGACCAAACTCGGTCCCTTCAGAGCTGTTAATAATATTTCTTATGATATTCAAAAAGGCGAAACACTCGGTATCGTCGGTGAATCTGGATGCGGAAAATCTGTTACTTCTTACTCCTTGATGCGACTCATTGAAAGCCCAGGACGGGTCACCGGTGGACAAGTGATACTCAACGGGCAAGACCTTTTAAAACTCCCAGAAAATAAAATGGAAGATGTTCGCGGCGGCGAAATGGCCATGATTTTTCAAGAACCAATGACTGCCCTCAATCCCGTGTTGACGATCGGTCGACAAATGGATGAGCAAATCATGAAGCACTTAAAAGTCTCACAAAAAGAATCTCAAGAGCGTGCCGTTGAGATGCTCAGTCTCGTGGGAATTCCTTCTCCGGCTGACAGATACCACGCCTACCCTCACCAACTTTCAGGGGGGATGAGACAAAGAGCGATGATCGCGATGGCTCTTTCTTGTGAACCTAAATTTTTGATCGCAGATGAGCCGACCACGGCTCTCGACGTCACAATCCAAGCTCAGATCTTAGAACTTTTTCAAAGTCTTCAGCAAAAGTTTAACATGACTGTTCAGTTTATCACTCACGATTTGGGCGTGATTTCTGAAATTTCAGATCGCGTGATGGTTATGTACGCCGGAAAAACTTGTGAGGTTGCTGACACACAAACACTCTTTGAAAACCCAAAACATCCCTACACGGCAGCTTTAATTAAATCTCGCCCCAAATTGGGCCAAAGAGTTCGTCGATTGCAAACAATTGAAGGTACGGTTCCAGCTCCTTGGGAGTTGCCAAAAGGATGTCCCTTCCAAAATCGTTGTCCGAATGTTTTAGCTCGTTGCCGCGATGAAATGCCACCCCTCACAGCAATGGATTCAGGAGGCAAGCATTTAGCTGCCTGCTTCAATCCAGTTGGCTCATAAATTGAAAAGGAGTCGACCTAGGGTCGAACAGGAAACACAAATGTCCGAAATGGTTCTTGAAGCTAACAATATTAAAAAATACTTTCCAATTCGCAGAGGCCTTTTGCTTCGTGAAGTTGGACAAGTGAAAGCTGTTGATGGCGTTACTCTTTCAGTTAAAAAAGGTGAGACACTCGGTCTCGTCGGCGAATCTGGATGCGGAAAATCCACTCTCGGGAGAACATTGATCCGACTGTACGAGCCGACGGCCGGCGATATTAAATTCCAGGGCAATGACTTTAAAAAAGCTGGCGGCGAAAACCTTCGGAAATTACGCCAAAATATTCAGATGATTTTCCAAGATCCATTTGCATCTTTGGATCCACGAATGACAATCTCACAAATTCTTTCTGAACCCTATGAGGTTCACAATCTCTTCACTCCAAAAGAACGGGTTGAAAAAGTAAAAAAACTTCTTGAAGTGGTTGGCCTTAAAGCCAGTCATTTAAATCGTTACCCCCATGAGTTTTCAGGAGGACAACGACAGAGAATCAGTATCGCACGCGCGATCGCTCTTGAACCCGAATTGGTTATTGCTGACGAACCCGTAAGCGCTCTCGACGTGTCGATTCAAGCGCAAATTCTCAATTTATTAAAAGACCTTCAGGAAAAACTTTCGCTCACTTATATTTTCATCTCCCACGACCTTTCAGTTGTTGAACACGTCTGCGATCGTATTGCTGTCATGTACCTTGGAAAAATTGTTGAGATCGCCTCGCGCGATGAACTCTTTAGCAATCCAAAACATCCTTATACCCAAGCTTTGATTGCGGCTATCCCACGCGTCGGCGCCGGAAAAAAACAAATGAAAAAAACTCTCTCTGGAGAAATTCCAAGCCCGATCAATCCACCATCGGGATGCACATTTCATCCGCGATGTCCTTACAAAATGGACATCTGCACGAAATCAATTCCTGAGTTAAAAAATGCTCCAGATACCAGCGGAGTTCATCAAGCCGCTTGCTGGCTCGTAAATCCAGAAAGCAATAAACAATGAGACTCAATTTTAAAAATTACAAAAACGGGGATCTTAATACAGCCATGAAGGAGACACTCATGAAAAGAGCCATCTTAACAGTTGCTTCTCTAATTTTAGTTCTAGGAAGCGTTTCTGCTTATGCAAAACCAACAAACGCCGAACTTAAAATTGGAATCGCCCAAGAGTTCGAAAACTTCAACCCTCTAGTCATGAGCATGGTTGCAACCACTTACATGTACGGTATGGTTAACAGAACTCTAGTGGTTCTTGATGCTGACGGAAAATGGGTTCCTAATTTAGCTAAGAGCATTCCTACTTTTGAAAACGGTGGCGCTCGATTTATCGGCACAGGAAAAGACCGAAAAATTGAAGCTGTTTGGGAGATCAAGGAAGAAGCAAAATGGGGTGACGGAGTTCCTGTCACTTGCGGCGATCTTGATTTGTCTCTTGAAATTGCAAAAAGTCCGAATGTTTCGATTGCCTCAAAAGAAACATATACAATGGTCGAAAAGATCTCTGTTGATCCTAAAAATCCAAAAAAATGCACTCTGCTTTATTCGAAGCCTCGTTGGGATTACTACCAAATGGGCCAATACTATGTTCTTCCTCGTCACTTAGAAGAGGCCATCTTCAAAAAATATGGAAAACAAAAAGAAGGCTACGAAAAGAATTCAAACTACTCTCGTAATCCAACAAACCCTGGCCTTTACAATGGCCCTTACAAAATCACAGAAGTGAAATTAGGAAGCCACGTCAGCTTCGCAGTTAATCCGATGTTTTACGGCCCAAAACCTAAAATTCAAAAAATCGTTGTTAAGTTGATTCCGAATACAGGAACTCTTGAAGCCAATCTTCGTTCGGGAACGATCGACATGATTTCGGTTCTGGGTTTAACATTTGACCAGGCTTTGGCTTTTGAGAAAAAAGTAAAAGTTGAAAAGCTTCCTTATAATGTCATGTTCCAATCGAGTCTGGTATACGAACACATCGACATGAACTTGGACAATCCAATTCTTAAAGATATCAAAGTCCGTAAAGCTTTGATCACGGGAATTAACAGAGAAGACCTTGTTAAGGCTCTTTTCGAAGGCCGCCAAACAGTCGCGATCCACAATATGTCTCCGACGGATCCTTGGTTTACAAACGATCCCGCAAAAATCACTTTGTATCCTCACTCGCGCCGAAATGCTCAGAAACTTCTTGATGATGCTGGCTGGAAACCAGGTCCAGATGGAATCCGCGTAAAAGACGGAAAACGTTTATCTCTTGCATTCAATACAACAGCAGGGAACAAAGTTCGTGAGCTTGTGCAAGTGTTCTTGAAAGACCAATGGAAGCAAATCGGCGTTGACGTTCAGATCAAGAATGAACCTGCGCGTGTCTTCTTCGGCGAAACAACTCGTAAGCGGAAGTACGAAGCTCTTGCAATGTACGCTTGGGTTTCAGCTCCGGAAACTGTGCCCCGTTCGACTCTTGCTTCTACAGATATCCCAACCGACAAAAATGGTTTTTCAGGACAAAACGTTCCTGGATGGAGCAATAAAGACGCCGATCAATTGATCACAGATTTGGAGCTCGAGTTTGATTTCAACAAGCGGGTGGCTTTAGCTCATAAGCTCGCAAAACTTTATACCGAAGAAGCTCCAGTTATTCCTCTCTACTACAGAGCGGATGTGGCTGTGGTCCCAGCTCATATCAAGGGTTTTAGATTGCCAGGCCATCTCTACTCTGAGGCTCAGCACGTAGAAAATTGTGATTTAGG
>JBFWYS010000169.1:0-7457 GCA_050186175.1 Pseudobdellovibrionaceae bacterium | reverse complement strand
GAGGTCGAAAAACCTCGATGTCGACACCACATTTTGCGCAGTATCGATCTTTTGGCTGTGAAAACCCACACTTGGGGCAGTTGATCAGCATACTTATAAAGACTAAGATCTTTAATGAGTCAGTCCAAACGTTGACGCGCAGCCCTGATAACTTTAAGGTATCTCATGTCTCATATATCCGTCATGCCCGATGAAGTTATACAAATGTTCGATTTAGTTGAATCGAAGCTTCGATATTTTGACGGAACGTTTGGGCGCGGCGGACATCTGCGGGCTGTTCTCACAAAATATTCAGGCATTTCTACTGTAGCTATGGATCGAGATACAGCCGCGATTGAGTTTGCAAAGAAAAATTTTGAAAAAGAAATTTCTGTGGGGCAACTACAGCTTGTTCACGATAATTTTTTAAATTTTACAGATCATAGTCTGGGAAAATTTGATCTCATGCTTTTAGATTTAGGCGTGAGCTCTCCACAGCTCGATGAATCAGGACGAGGGTTTAGTTTTTATCACGACGGCCCTCTCGATATGCGAATGGACCAATCACAAAAGTTATCTGCCAGTGAAATAGTGAATACTTTTTCTGAAGAAGAGTTGTATTCTATATTCAGGAAACTTGGTGAAGTGGAGAAGCCAGGCCGAGTGGTTCGAGCAGTGGTTCATGATCGAAAAGAAAAACCATTTGCAACAACGCGCGAGCTGGCAGGACTCATCGAGAGAATAGAAGGCTGGAGAAAAAAAGGCTTTCACCCTGCGACTCAATATTTTATGGCTTTGCGACTGGCAGTGAACTCAGAACTCGAAGCTGTAGAACAAGCGATTCCGGCAATGATGGAATCGTTGAACCCAGGGGGAGTTTTAGTTGTTCTCACATTTCATTCTCTTGAAGACAGAATTGTGAAAAATATTTTTCGCCAGTCTGCATTGGGCGCTCCAATTAATAATAAAGTGATCACTCCTACGGATGAGGAGTGCACCCGAAATCCAAGAGCCCGCAGTGCCAAGCTCAGAGCCTTCTGTGCCGGCGCTGTTAAAGGAAAGAAGAATAAATATCAAAACTCTCACGGATGAGGGATATGAAAAAAGATAGAATCGAAAACCTCCGGCCCTTTTTTAGTGTGTTCTTTGTAATCGCCACTTTATTTTTGATCGTGTTCTTTCAGATGGAAGAAAGACGGGTCGGATATTCGCTTCTTAAGCTCAATCACGAGAGTAAAAAAACAATCGAAGAAAAAAGGACAAAAGCCATTCAGCTTGCTAAAGTGACTCGGCCGCAATTTGTGGAGCGAGTTGCCCAGTCCAAGTTTGAATTACAGAAAATGAATGCGGGACAGATTATTCATTTAACTGGTTCTGGCCCCATTTCTTCGGATCGCCCATGAAGAGCAGAGTTGTCCTTCTCTTTATTGGTGTTGTTATCCTGTGGGGAATCACTTTTTTTCGCGCCTTTTATTTGCAACTGGTGCCGAACGAAAAACTGCAAGCTCTTAAAAATCGACAGTTTCAAACGAGCGTCACGCTGAACTCTCGTCGTGGAGCGATTCTAGACCGTAACGGCCGCGATCTCGCTCTATCACAAACAGCCTATTCTTTGTATGCAGATCCAAGTTTATTGCGTGGAAAAAGAGATCTCGCTCGAAAACTTGCCAAGGAATTGGATTTCGGATTTGAAAATGTTTATGGCAAAATTCAAGATCCAGATAAACGCTTTGTTTGGATTGCGCGATTTTTAGATAAGGATAAAGCGGATAAAATTAAAGGCTGGAAGGTGCGTGGCCTCGCTTTTGTTGAGGAATGGAAAAGGGTTTATCCGAATGATTCGCTCCTAAGTTCAACGATTGGTTTTGTGGGTGGAGAGGGAAGCGGTCTTGAAGGTCTCGAACAAAAATTTCAGGAGCCCTTGCAGGGAAACCAAAAGAAAATCGTGGTTCGCCGGGATGCTCGCGGCCGCCCCCTGGTGGCCGAAGGACTTTTATTCGTCGAGAATCCAGATGGCTCTGATTTAAAACTTACAGTCGATCTTGATTTGCAGTACGTATTGGAAAATGAATTAACCGCAGCCTTAACAGCTCATGAAGCAGACTCGGCAGTAGGTCTTGTGTTAGATGCGAAAACTTCGGCTATAGTCGCGATCGCAGGTGCTCCCGCTTTTGATGCCAATCGCGCCTTGCGTGTGGCTCCCGAAATGCGTCGCAATCGGGCGGTGATGGATTCGTTTGAGCAGGGAAGTACGATGAAGACTTTGGTCATTGCCGGGGCACTTCGTGAAAAACTTTTGGCGCCAAATAAAAAATATGATTGTGAGGATGGAGTTTATAAAGTCGGTGATCGCATTATCCGCGAGGCCGATGCGAAGCACGCTTGGAAAATGCTTTCGGTCAGCGAGATTCTCCGCCATTCATCAAATATCGGAACCACGAAAATTGCTTTTGAGCTTGGTGACGATAAACTCAGAAAAACGCTCATCGATTTTGGATTGGGTGCAAAAACGGGAGTGGATCTTCCGGGAGAGGCAAGGGGAATTCTCCATAATCTTCCATGGAAGCCCCACCTTCTTAGTAATGTTTCCTTTGGCCACGGAATTTCTGCTTCGCCACTTCAAGTTGCAAATGCCTACGCGGCTATTGCAAATGGTGGAATTTTAAATACACCTTATATCGTACAATCTCTTCGTGATGGTGAAACCGGCGAAGAAACCGTTATGGAGCCAAAGAGCATTCGTCGAGTTCTCTCAACGGAAGATGCTGCAAAAATGCGAATGATGCTAACAGGTGTGACGACTGAAGGTGGGACAGGAACAAACGCTCGAGTGCCTGGGTACTTAGTTGCCGGAAAAACTGGAACCGCTCAAAAGGTAAATCCACATGGCCTCGGGTATTTGCAGAATGCTTACATTTCTAGCTTCGTAGGCTTTATTCCGGCTCATGATCCAAAGTACGTCGTGTATATTTCTGTGGACAATCCTAAGAAGGGTTATTATAGCTCGCAGGTCGCAGCTCCCGTTTTTTCGCGGGTGGCAGGATATGCAGTTCGTAAAGCGGGTGTTCCGCCAATGATTCTTTCTGAGCAAAATGTGATTCAGGCTCGTAATGAAGTTAAGAGACCTGCAGCTGTGAAACTTTCTGGAACAACTAAAGAGCTGATCGATTCTTATAAAACGGCCCCGGTCGAAGTCGTTCCTGATTTGTATTCTTTAAGTGCAAGAGAAGTGATTCGCAAGCTTCGAGGAACTCCTTTGCGAGTGCAAGTAAAAGGCAAAGGTTTGGTTTTATACCAAATACCTTCAGCTGGAGAGCCAGTGCCTGCTGACAAACAAATCACAGTTGTTCTCGAATGAAATGTATTTACTCTGAAATTTGCTCCGGCTGTGACTCGATCGGCCTTGCTCGGGCCGAACAGAAAATAAAACAGCAAGTTCCCGTCGCCTCTCTCGTCGAGAACTTTGAGAAAAAATCGGGAAAAAGGGTCAAATGGATCGAGATTGCCGATTGTGGTTTGCGAGACCGGGTCGACTTAGTTTACACGGGCGACGTGGGGCCAAAGCTGGGTCTTTACGATAAAGACAAAAAAGAAATTATTGATCTTAAAGAGTGTCCGCAGATGTCGGCGGCTCTTGCGGATTTTTATTCGCAAGTCCGCAACATAAGATTTCAAGTTCGTAAAGGATCAATCCGGTTGAGAGTGAGTCCACAGGGACTAAAAGGAATTTGGCTCGATTTCGCAAATCTTGATATCAAGAATTTATTAGAAGAAAAAAGCACATTAGAAAAATTATCGGTGTGCGCAGATGTTATCGAAATCGGGCAGAAACGAAAGCGATGGAATAAAAATTCAGGCAAGCTCTCTGAGGCGCATCCGGAAACTTGGTTTCAGACTTATTTAGGAGAGCGAGTTCTTCCTCTTTATTGTTACATTGGAAGTTTCACTCAGCCAGGATTTCTTGCCAATCGGGCTCTCAGTAAAGAAGTCTTAGAATATGTAGACAAAACAAAACTGCAATCGATCTGCGAATTTGGTTCGGGTGTCGGCAATTTTACTCTGCCTCTTTTAGAAAAAGGCTACCGGGTTACGGCGCTTGAATTTGACTCTTCGGCAGTCGATCTTCTCCAAATGAATATAGATAAATTTTTATCTCCCGAAGCGAAGGTTCGCGCAGAAATAAAACAAGGAAATTTTCATAGGGAGGGGCAGATTGATTTTTCGCAATGTGAAGTCTTGGTCGCGGATCCTCCGCGTTCAGGTCTAGGAGACTTTTTGGGATCCCTTCGCTCTCAAAACGAAAAGAATTTAAAGGGAGTTATTTATGTTTCATGTTTCCCCGAGAGTTTTCTGAAAGATACAGAGCTTCTCATAGAGCTGGGATTCAAGCTAAGTGAAATAAGCTTTGTAAATCAGTTTCCACAGACAACTCATATTGAAGTTGTTTCCCTGTGGCTTAGATAAAAGTCTAGTTAAGAATGCGACTTGCGGATCTCGTTATTCCTCGATCTACTATTGAGGTCCGTGAATAACATCGGTTTATTTTTTTCTGAGGGGGAAATTATGAAACGAATTGTGGCACTAGTTTTTTTCTTTTTTAATGTAAATGTTCAAGCGCACATCAACGGCGAAAGTCCAAAGACGCAGAAAATTTTTGCGGATCTCAAGATGCTCGAGATGTTGAAAATCCCGATGATTGCAAAAAGCGAAAGTGCAAAAGTGGGATACGCAGAAGTCACTCCTGAAGTGCAGATGCAATTGCAAAAACTTTCTCATGACATGGGAAAGTGTGGTGCCTTCGAGGTCCTTCCTGAGAAAACAGGTTTCTCGGTTTGGTCGCATCGGGATGAATTAGCAAACCTCGAAAAATTGGTCGAGCGTAATCAGCAGTTGGCGCAGGTTTCATTTTTGTCGTCGCCTCTAGAAAAAAACGAAAAAATCGAGGCTGCTCTTGGAGAACTTAAAGAGCAAAATCTGATTGAGACTGTAAAATGGATGTCGGCATTTCCTGATCGCTATAATAAAGGACAAAATGCCAATGTGCCGGTATTAGCGATGCAAGACAAACTCATCAAGCATATTGCCGAGTGGAATCAAGGTGGTCGTTGGAAAACATCTGTTGATTTGATTTCTCACTCGAGCACACCACAAAAATCGATTCGAGTGCGCCTTGAAGGAACAAAAAGACCAAACGAGATCGTCGTTTTAGGTGGTCACTTCGACTCGATTTCTGGATTTTTTGGTTCGGGTAAAGCGCCGGGAGCTGACGACAATGCATCTGGATCTTCGAATATCCTCGAGGCTCTTCGTGTTCTTTTGGCTCAAGATCCTCTTGAGAGAACTGTAGAATTTTTTTGGTATGCCGGAGAAGAGTCGGGCCTTTTGGGTTCTGCTGAAATAGCTCAAGCTTACAAGCGAGAACAAAAAAATGTAGTAGCGGTTCTTCAACTAGATATGACTTTGTTTCCAGGTGAAGGCGAATTCGTAATCGGAAACATGCAGGATTTTACAAACGCATCTCTTCGCAATTACTTAGAGAAAATGAATGACCTGTATTTTAAAATTCGTTTGGTCTCAGATGAGTGTGGTTACGGCTGCAGTGATCACGCATCTTGGTACCGCCAAGGATACGCGACACTGATGCCATTCGAAGCAACTTCAGAAACGATGAATCGAAATATTCACACCCCACGAGATTTGATCACTCCGCAAATGAGTTTTAGACATTCATTGGTATTCAGTAAAATTGCCCTGGTTTTTGCCATGGATCTAGGGAACTCAATGTTTATTCCGAGTTTGTAAGTGTTATTTTTCTGATTTGTTATTTTATTAAGTCAAAGACTTCGCAAGTATTCTCCGGCCTTAGCGATGACTTGGGGTGGGATTTCGTGGCCGCCGTTAAAAGTCATGAGTCCACCCTTCATTCCACCAGAGTTCAAAAGACTTTCAAGCTGGTTGCCGGCACGCACTGGAATAATCGGGTCTTGCCCACCATGACTGATAAAATATTTCAGTCCTTTGCGATTTGGAATTAGCGGTTTCCATTGTTCTTTACAAATCACCGCTCCAGAAAAAATGATGAGACCTTTAGGAGCTTCGGGAGCGTTGAGGAAAATATCAGTTGCCAGCATTGCCCCCTGAGAAAATCCGCCTAGTACGATCTTGTTCCATGGAACATTCAATTGCGTGATTGCATCAAAAACAGTCTTGCGAAGTGCGCCCACGCTAACGGGATCTCTTTCAGGAAGATCGCCGCCAGTAGCCTGAGCTTTTTGTAGAGCCGCAATATCGATGGGCCACCAGGCGCGGCCGGACCATCCAGGACCAATGGGAACTTCGATAATACCGTTTGGAAAAATCCAATTTGTCGAGCCATCGGTGGGAATAAGTTCGGCTAAAGACGCCAAATCTCGGTTGTCAGCGCCATACCCATGAAACATCACAATCCATGTTTTTGGATTTTCGAAATCAGCGATGGCTTCAATGCAGTTCAGTGTTCCCAATCGTCGCATGACAGGCCTCTTCTCTCATGATAAAAGTGAGCCATGAAGCTATCTCAATTGATCACAGATCTCAAGTCCACAACGGGTCTTGTTTCATTTAATAAGATGAGTGATGCAGATTTTGAAATCAATCAGGTGACTTCGGATACTCGAAACCTAGCGGCGAACACTTTATTTGCTGCTATTAAGGGAACCAGTCGTGATGGCCACGAGTTTTTGGCCGAAGCGGTTCAAAAAGGGGTTTCGGCTCTTGTGGTCGAAGAGCTAAATAAAGTTCCTTCGGCATTTAAGGGCTCCGTTATTCAAGTTAAAAATTCGCGAGAGGCGCTCGACCGTCTTGCGGCTTCTTTTTATTCTTACCCATCAAAAAGTTTATTTTGCGTGGGTGTTACCGGAACCAACGGCAAAACTTCGACAACCTACATGGTTGAAGCGCTTTTGAATGAAGCTGGATTTCCGACGGGAGTGATGGGAACGATTAATCATCACTTGCTCGCTAAAATTTGGGAATCTTCAATGACCACTCCAGATCCTGTGGCTCTGCAAAAAAGATTGCGTGAATTTATGGATGACGGCGCAAAAGCAGCAGCGATGGAAGTTTCAAGCCATGCACTTGATCAAAAACGAGCCGACAGTGTTGATTTTGATGTGGCGATTTTTACAAATTTGACCCGTGATCATTTGGATTACCACCAAACGATGGACAATTACCTCGGATCTAAGCAAAGACTATTTTTGGATTTGTTTGAAAAAAGCGGCAAAAATAAAAAGGCTGCCTTTATCAATATTGACGATCCTTATGGAGAGGGGATTAAAGTTCACTCTTCAGCGCAAAAATTTAGAATTGGGCAGAAAAATGCGGATCTGACTTTTAAAATTCAAAAGTTGGGTGTGATGACGACAGATTTTTTGTTTCAAACTCCGTGGGGTCAGGGACCTATTCAACTGCCGATGTCAGGTCTTCACAATGTTTAT
>JBFWYS010000168.1:0-7471 GCA_050186175.1 Pseudobdellovibrionaceae bacterium | reverse complement strand
TTGCGGGAGTAAGTCACATGCTTGAGCATATGACTTTTAAAGGTACCAAACATCGGTCGGCTTATCAAATTGCTAGATCCCTTGAGGAGCTCGGCGGTGATCTCAATGCATATACGAGCAAAGAGTACACTTGTTATCATGGGCTTGTTTTGAAAGAGCACTGGCGCGAATCGCTTGATGTGGTTTGTGATCTTGTGACGTCAATGAAGGCTAAAAAAGAAGATTACGATCTTGAGAAGTCAGTGATTTTGCAGGAGATCGCAATGTCTGCGGACTCGGTAGAAGAAATTGCTTATGACTGGTATTTTGAAAAGGCTTTAGGTAAACATCCGCTCGCACGCCCTATTTTAGGGACCGAGAAGAGCGTAAGCTCGATGAAGCTCCGTGAAGTCGAAGATTATTATGAGACTTACTATCGCGGAAATAATTTGATCATAGCAGCGGCTGGTGATGTCGATCATTGGGATCTCGTTGCCGCTTTGGAGAAGAAAATGGGCTCGGTCAAAGGCCGAATGGTTTCAAAAAAAAGAGAGAAACCAAAACACTTTAAAATTCGAGATGTAATTGAGAAACAGGCGGAGCAAACTCATGTGCTGATCGGAATTCCGGTCGGAAGTTTTAAAGATCCTAGTCGTTTTGAGGCCTCGATTGTAAATAATCTTTTGGGCGGGGGAATGACTTCTCGTCTTTTCCAAAGCGTTCGAGAAAAGAAGGGCCTTGCCTATTCAGTGTATAGCTCGCTTAATACCTTTGTTGATTTTGGTCTCTTGATGATAGCAGCAGGTACTCAGGCGAATCAGGCTCCAAAACTTCTTGAGACGATTCGTAAAGAAATGTTGAAACTTCTTAAAAACGGAATTTCTAAATCTGATTTAGAACTCTTTAGAACGCAATTGAACGGCGCTATCTTATTAGGTTCTGACGATGTGGAAAACCGAATGACCTCTTTAGGTGTTAATGAAATGGTTTATGGCCACTATCGTCCCGTAGAAAAAGTAATCGCCGAGATCGACGCAGTGACTTTGGATTCGACTCATGAGTTTTTAGAAGAGAAACTCCGGATAGATCAGGCCGGTCTTTTAGTTGTAGGTTCGGGGACAGGTCGTATTGAAAAACAAGTTAAAGAGTGGGGGCTCACATGACAAAAATTCCTCTTAAAATTCGCAAACTAGAAAATTTTAAAGGCGAGCTGCCAGCCTATCAATCGGCACTTGCAAGTGGCTTTGATATTCGCGCTCAGATTTCAGTTCCCATGACTTTAAAGCCAGGCGAGAGAGCGATGATTCCATCTGGACTCAGCTTTGAGATTCCACCTGGATACGAAATTCAAGCCCGTCCACGTAGCGGCTGGGCTGCAAAACAAGGTCTTACCGTTCTTAATACACCAGGGACAATCGATGCGGATTATCGTGGCGAAGTAAAAATTATTTTGATCAATTTGGGCCAAGAGGCTTTCACAATCCAAGATCAAGATCGAATTGCACAGTTGGTGCTAGCACCGGTTGTTCAAGCTCAGTTCGAAATCACCGATTCTCTTAGCGAAACGCAAAGGGGCGTCGGAGGATTTGGTTCTTCAGGACATTAATTTTTTATTTGAGATCGACGGCGTGAAGGACTGAAAAAATGTCTCCGTCGCCATTATGGTTCTATTACGAGTCGGTCCTCTAGAGATCTAGAATCCTTTGTGAGAAACGCCTTGTGAATCTTTGATGGCTTTTCCAATATCAGCGAGAGCCTCGAGCATTTTTGCAGAGTCGCTGATTTTGCCGATGGTGATCGTGCCAACCACTTGCCCGGTCGAATCGGTTCGAGCCGCGGTCGCAATATCCACTTGAATCTGATCTCCATTCTTTTTTACCATCATCGTGTTAATCATGGGGTGAAAGCCGGTTACTTTCACTCGTGTCAGTCCGGCCTTGGCTTGCTCGTGAAACTGTATTGGGTAGAGGTCGGTGATGTTTTTTCCGATTAACTCTTCGTCCTCGTACCCTAAAACCGAGTGAAGCATTTTGTTTGCCATCAGAATTTCGCCATCGAAATTCACAGAGTGAATCATAAACGGAGAGGCAGCAAAAGCTTGTTCATAACTATTAAGCCGGTCTTGTTTTCTCGAGAGTTCCGAAATCAACAATTTGATCTGAATATTTGCGTTTACGAGATCTTGTCGTTCGGTTGCGCGATGGACGGATTCATCACCGGCCATGTAAGGAAGAATATCTTTCGGGGAAAGTGCGCCGATGATTTGCCCACTTCTGGTTGCATAGATTCGATGATTGGGCGATTGGCTCATCATTTGAAATGCTTTTCCAATGGGCTCTTCTTCGTCTATTGAAATGAGCGGGTCGAGATCTGTACTAAAATTTTTGAGTTGATTCTTCGCTGGATTTGCAGCGCGAGTTAAAAAGAAATTGAGCAGCTGGTATTCAGATAAAATGCCGATAAAATGATCTTTGTCTTTGTAGACCGGTACCGTTGAAAGATTGTTGTCATGAAGAATCTTTTCCGCTTCTTCCAGAGTGTTTTCGGCGCTAACTGAAAAAATAGGGCTGCTCATGAAGTCTTTAACTAAAGTTTTGTTCTGCATATTCTTAGCTTAACCATTTTCTGATATTTGTAAAAGTTCGTTCTGTTTCGCTGGACGTATCGCCAGCAAGATAGAGTCAATAAAATCCTAAGAGTAAATTTCCTGAGAAGGGCGAGGTTTCGCGAGCTCCCTATCTATAAGGTCAATGTCCTTTAGTATTCTTGATTTGGTTGAATCTACATCCCAGTTTGGAGTGAACTGAATATACATTTCCATTTCGGCAAGTTTGAGTTTAAGGGTCTCGGTAAGGAAAGGGCCTAATTCACCTCTGAATTCCATGAAGTAGGCATGAGCTTTTCTCATGAAATCGCCATAATCCTCGTCGTAAATACCATTTACTTTGTCCCGGAAGCTTTGGGATGATCTAAACATAGGCACCTCGTGCTCATTTTAACTTATGGGGAGGCCAGCTGAGTGCTAACGCCTTGAATATTTGATTAAGTTCTTATGACAAATATCCTTCAGGGCAGAAGAGTTAGGCCCTTCAGGGGAGATCAATTACTCAAACTCTTTTTCCAAAGTCGATTGAGATTCAGGTGTAATTGGAGTCACGCGGTATTTATTTCGTTCTCGCCAAGCTTCGAAATTGTTAAAAGCAAAAAGCAAAAGAATTAAAAAGAAGAGTCCAGCGACAACTCGAATGGCCATTTTTTTTGGAATCGAGAAGTTTTCAACAAGACCCACGATTAATAAGAACGCTGAAAATCCTAGACCAGCAAGTGTCAGGAAATTATATGGAATCAGGCCGGTTACAATCTGGAGAACGTAGAATGGTAGATTGGCAAGCACGACAACGGTCATAAGTTTTAGCGCATTCAGTTGCCGATTGAGCAACAGAAGGAAAAAATAATAAATCACCAGGCTCATAATGCTTGTGGCAATGAGATAACTAAAAGGTGCTAAAAAGAATCCAATAAAGATTTGTGCAAAACTCAAGGAGACGACACCGGCTAAAGTTCCGGAAATAACTCCGAGAAATATTTGCACAAAAATCAGAGTACGCCAGTCCCAGTTCGGAGTTCGTGCGATCTCGGCAACCGGATTTTTAATATAAGCTTTTAAGTACTGAAGAATTGGAACGGCTTGTGATCGCAGATGTTGGAACAAGGATGAATTCATAACTGAATCATCGCACATCTCTTTCGGCTAGCGCAATACAAAGATCGAGATATTGATGAAAGACAGGGTCTTGGTCGTCTTTTGCCGAGAGCCCAAGAGAGAGTGTGCTTGTTGCACTCTGAGCTCCCGCCGTAATTTTATGAAAAAACCACGTCGATCTTTCCATCCATGAAGCTTGTGAATTATTTTTTGTTTTGATTTCTAGAAACTCGAATCCCAAAGCCAAAGGTTTTAGATCTTGGGCGCGAATCCGTGACTTTGATGCCGCAGAAACAACGGTGAGAGTTTGAAAAACTGCGGGTCTTTCGGTCCATATTTCTTGAATCTCGACCGAGGTGGCTCCATCAATAAGAAGATGGCATTTTTGATTTTCTTTCTCTAACCACTGAGCAAACTCTAGCCAAGCCATTTTTCTTTGAGCTTTGTTTCTCCAAGGAAGATTGAACTCAAGAACTTCGTAACCATGCTGTTTCAAAAACTCTGGAGTTTTATTCCAGTAAGCAAGAAAGTAAAAAATCGACTTCCGGCCTGTTGCAAAAACCAAAGGATAGCGTGTGAGAAGACAGTTGGGTCTGAGTTCAATTGGAAAGTGCCGTTTTGAGCGAGACAGATTGCTTAAAAAAGCAAAGGTCAAAAAACCGAGGCTTACGAGAAAAAGTTCGAGAATCCACATTTTTTAAAACTCGGTATCGAATAGGAGGCCGAAATCAGCGCCGCGCTTGTCGATCGTCTCACCAACGAGACTGGCTCGATACGACCCTTCGAGAACGAAGTTTACTTGTTCAGTCACTTGAGTCGTGAGGGCCGCAAATAAAATTGAAGACGGCGTTGACTCACGAATTGTTCCTTCTTCGCTTTCGAATTTTAAATACCGGGAAGCGAGTCCGCCGCCAATCCGATAACCAACTCCGGCGGAGTTCTCGCCTTGTTTATAGATTTTTAAATCGAACTCGCGAAGTGCCAGAGTGTCTTTGCGAGATTTGTTTTGGCCAAAGTTTCTAAAGGCGAGTTCGGCACCCCAGTGTGGAGAGAAAAGGTCCATTCCGAGATTGAGCTGGAGGCCATCCTGAAAGCGATAAAATTCGTGGTTGCCAATTCGCAGTCCTACGGTTGAGCCGATGTACCCAATCCCCGCGTGAATTTTTGTGTCATCGATAACTGAGCGAGTTGGTGTTTTTGGCTTTTTGATAGAGAGTTGATTTAGAAGGTTTTCGTAAGAAATTTCTTCGTAATCCGAATCGGCCGCCTGGGCCAAAGTCGGAACATTCAATGAGGTAACTAGACTAAAAACAAGCAAAAGTGTCGATAAGTTAAAGTATTTGTTCAACATACGTTTAGTGTAACAGGCAATAAACTTACGACCAATACTTCTGGATTAAACACTACAAAAACTCGCCTTTTGTAAATGTCGGAACCGCTCTATCATAGAGTAAAACCGCTAGAGTCAAAAACCCTTTGCAGGTAAAGGACACCCATTTGAAGTCAAGGCAAGAGGCCAACTGTTACTGTGCTTTTTGTAAATCTCCTCGGAGAATTTTTACCAAGAAAAAAATTGGTATATTGAACGTGATTTTGTCGCTCGTCTCTGGATTGGCTCTTGGTTATCTAATTTTTATGGAATTTGATCCGCGGGCCCTTCTTTTTTCGGTGATGTTCTTGGCTCTAGCAGAGGGATTTATACAATTGCGATGGCGTTTGTCCGTGATCTGCTCTCAGTGTGGTTTCGACCCCGTGCTCTATGTAAAAACGCCTTCAGTTGCTGCTGAAAAAGTGCGCCTTCATCTCGAGAATCGAAAAAATGACCCAAGATATCTTCTAGCAACACCTCTCAATTTGCCCGCGATTAAAGTCCCTCCTAAAAATCAAAAGGCCGAGAGTGGAAAGCCGGGACGCCTCTTGTCAAAACAGGTGTGACAAAAATATGGAAACTCGAGTACTCTCGAGGGCAATGAAAAAACTCATTGTCATTCCGACCTATAATGAAAAAGAAAATATTCAATCCATCGTTCCGGCCGTCTTTGACCAAAACTTGGGAGTCGATATTTTGGTCGTGGATGACAACTCTCCAGATGGAACCGGAAATCTCGTCAAAGAGATGGCCCAGAAGTATCCGAATCTTCATTTGTTATCTCGCAAAGGCAAAGAAGGGCTTGGAAAAGCTTACTTGGCTGGTTTCGATTGGGCTTTGAAAAGTGGATACGACATTGTTGTGGAGATGGATGCCGATTTTTCACATCGGCCACGTGACTTAACGCCTTTGTTAGAGGCACTTAAAACATACGACTTTGCAGTTGGGTCTCGCTATGTGCCGGGTGGAACCACCGTGGGCTGGGGACTTCTCAGAAAAATTATTTCAAAAGGCGGCGGATTTTATTCGCGCCTGATTTTGGGATATCCGCTGCGTGATTGGACAGGAGGATTTAATGCCTGGAAAAGAGAGGCTCTATTGGGCATGAGTTTGGGCGACGTGAAGTCCGAAGGTTACAGTTTTCAGATTGAACTTAAATATCGAGCTCAAAAACGGGGATTCAAAGGAACAGAGGTTCCGATTGTTTTCGAAGATCGCCGAGTGGGTCACAGTAAGATGTCTTCAAGAATTGTCTTAGAGGCTATTTATCGAGTTTGGTCGATTCGGTCCGTGAGTTGATGAGAACTTTCTTTTTGTTTATTTTATCTTTTCTGTTTGTTTTTTCCACGGTCCAGGCGCAATCGAAGGCGTCGGTAAAGGGACAAACGGCGACAGTTCTTACTGATGGATCGATGGTTTATAAAAATCCTGATTTTGATGCTCCTGTCATGGTGACTCTAGAAATAGGAAAAAAAATTCGGATTTCTAAAGCCAAGCAAGGAACTTTTTTTCGAGTTTTGATAAAACCGGGGGTTGCTGGGTGGATCTCTGACGTGGATGTGCAGCTCGAAGATGGAACGATCGGCCCTTCGAAGCCTGGAAAATCATCAAAATCAAAAAGTTCTAAAAAATCGGATTCGCGACTCGAGAGAAAAAAGAAACCGTTTTACTTGGCGCGATTTTTAGGATTGCAAGCCACGACTGTCGCTTTTCGCGAAAAGACTTTGGGGCGAAGACCGCAGGAAAGTTTGCTTTTCTACGGATTTAAAATGACCGGCTCTGATGTGCTCATTGAAGGGGAGTTGCCGTCGGAAATTAATTTCCTTATGCACTCGGGTGCTCCTGGATATTACAAAGATATTACGGGTGTTCCGATGTCGGGGATGATTATTTTAATGGATGCTCAGCTAATCACGCCGTTTAGTATGGGCGATGGTCATATGGTGCATTTGGGATTCGGCCCGATGATGAAGTATTCAAAATTTGAAACTTCTCTTGGAGGTCGGAATATGAGTCTTCAAGATATCAATTTGGGTGTTGCTTTCTCTGCGGTTGCAGGTTTTCAAGTGGGAGCCGTGGCGCTGCGCGCCGAATACAAGTATTTCTGGGAAAAGCAGGCTTATTCGGGCCTGGGATTGTCTCTACAATTACCATTTTGACAGCCTGGAGGGCCCAAGCTAAATCCTCTCCTTTATCAATCAAAAACCGGCAGGTTTTATGTCTATTCAAATCTTAGATTCCTCAGTTATCGATCAAATTGCGGCCGGTGAAGTGGTTGAAAGACCTAGCCACTTAGTGAAAGAACTTTTGGAAAATAGTTTGGATGCCGGTGCTACTGAAGTTGAAATCGAAATCGACCAAGGTGGTCGATTTGTTAAAATTTCGGATAACGGAAAAGGCATTGAGAAAAAAGAACTCGG
>JBFWYS010000167.1:0-7501 GCA_050186175.1 Pseudobdellovibrionaceae bacterium | reverse complement strand
TCCAAGGCTAACTCAAGATTGCGATCCAGAGAGTCGATTAAATTTTTCAAATGATCCATGTGGTACCCTCTATATCGGCTAAAAAATTCCCCAGCATTTTATCTCGCTTCGACTTTACACGTTCTGTTTTTGCATTTCACAATTGGATTTGCAGGCCAGTCACTGCGATCTGAGGAGTTGCCAGCGCAAGCATGCCGTTCAGAAGGCGGTTGACTGAAGATTTTTAAGCCGTTTCTGTCTTCAACGGCACTCTCCTTGTGCAAGGATTTTTTATTAATCGCCGTCAGCCGGGTGCAACTATCGGCGAAAAGCACGCAGTCAGAATGATTACGACATGACTTATCCAGCTCATTGGCCCAGGTCAAATTCCAGGGGCTTACCAAAGAAATGTATAAGAATATTCCAAGCATATTGAATTCTCCCAAAATCTGTTTCTTACCTAACGACTCACGGGTCAAGTATGTATAGTTTAGCGTTTAGGTGGAGTCTGCAAAAATCACCATCAGTCAAGAAAACGAGTCTTTTGTTCGTGGCGCTAACTGTTTCAAAAGTCTCGATCATGTGACCATTTGCAAAGTCGCCGATTTTTTCTCGTCAAGAACCTCATATCTCATGCACTTAGTATGACACTAAGCCCACAGAAGGATTCAATTGTTGACCGGCCTCTGTTGTGGAGCGAGCCTAGAGCTATGAATAATTTAATTGGCATCGCTTTGTTGGTTCTTTCGGCCATGCTCGCTGGAGGTCTGCTCGGTGGGCTCTTTGGCTTTTTTTCGACAGCAATTAATAACCTGGTCGTCAGTAATTATTTTGGCGCCGCTGTAGGTTCATATCGTTGGTGGATTATTTTCCATTTGATAGGTTGGGCAATCGGCTTTGGTTTCATTTCGCTCTGTTGGGGTTTGCTTCTTGCTTGTAAGGGTCCAACCATTCCTGGAACAATGGGATAGAGTGATCATCAACCACTGCCTTCGCGCAGAGGTGGACATCGGAGAAGCCGCTGAGGATCCGAGTGGCTTTTCTTTTTTTCCTATGCGTCCTCTCGATCCTAACAAAATCAATCGAAGCTTAAAATGTTTCCCCAACTTTCGAACTCCAGAGGAATATTAGATTTAATCTCCTGCTTTTTCAGCTCTTTGAGATTTTCCGCTGAGCCATAACCGCGATCAGCAACTACTTCACCGATCTTGAGTCCATATTTTTCTTGTACATCCGCTCGATGAACATTGTAACATCACTTACGGCGCCCGTCGATTCTTCGCAAAAGATGCTTTGGCGGAATGAGCTGCTGATAATCGATTTGGCTAAATAACTCCGGCTGACATTCGTGTTGACCTTGCATGATGAATTCCCTCAAAACGGATTAAATCAGCCACTGACAATCTCACCAATATGCGTGGCGACTTTTTCAACAGGCTCATTAGTTTGTTGACCGAACTTCTTAGGTAGCCTGTAATTGTCTACGAGGTGATAATGTCCGTTCTAAATATAATCTTTTCAGTATTGAGCCTCTTGCTAACAATGACTGCGACTTGTGTTGAAGCAAAGGTTCCCATTCAATATGGTGGCGCCGAAAATTTAGATGCTTGTTCAAGTATTGCAATGGTCGATCATCTTGGTAAGAATCCTAAAGAATTTTTAGCCGTCAAAGATGCTCCAAACTTAAAAGCACTTCGAACTGATAAATTATTGCAAAATAAAAAAATATGGATCTGCGAAGAATCAAAGGATGGCAAGTGGTTTGGGATTGTTTACCCTGCAAAGGATGATCAGGATTGTGGAGTCACAAAAGTTGTCGAAATTAAGAAGGCATACGATGGTCCGTGTAAATCTGGATGGGTAAACAAAAAATATATTACTATTGTAGCCGGTTGATTGGTTTCAGAAGCACTAGTTAAAACTTTTAATCTAGACCTTGGCTTTAAAATTTTAGGAAAATCAAAAGCTTAAAAAGTTACCTTTGATCTCACTTTGAAATGAAAGATGGTAGTCTCAGGTCATTAACTTGGAAAAATCGTGACCGATACATTTGATGCTAACGATGTAATCACGCAGGCCACACTTCTTGCGTATATGTAAGTGCAAGTTTTAAAAAATGAAGTGTTATCATCAAAAATGTCACGGATGCGACTATCGACTTAAGGGCAGTTATAAGAAAGTCTCAATTCGCCATCGTATGAAATAGGATTTGTGAGTTTCAGTTTTCAAAGTGCGGAATGTCCTAACAATTTGTCGTTGATAAACTAGAGCTTATAAATAATTTGACTTTGATTTTTTGATCACACACCCTAAATAAACTTCAAGGAAGAGGTTGTTTAATGAAAAAGCTCATTGGGTTAATTGGCTTTCTGTCTGTTTATGCAAACGCAGCTGATCTGAATATGGACGATTTAAAAAGTCTCTCTCAGCAAAAAATGTGGGGAGAAATTTTGGAAAAGGCGGCTTCTGTGGAGCCGAGTGAGCGCACAGTAGACTGGAATAAGATTGTGACGAGCGCGGCCATTGCTGAGGTTCAAGAGGTTGCGGATCAATCGACTCAGGAATTTGCCCAAGCGGATAAAGCCGTACACGTGATTTCAAAGGCAGAACCCAAGTATCCATTTCTTCTTAAAAATGCTGAATATATCAAAGCGAAAAGTGCGGCCTTAGGGAAAGTGGCAGATGTTTGTTCGAAAAACTCATCCTATGGATGTGGAGCCTTGATCGAACTTTTATCTAAAGGAGTCAGTACCTATCCAAAAGGAACAGCTTTTAAGATTGCTCTCTTGTTAGGAGAGGAGACGGTCCCGTCGCAGACCATGAAGTTCTGGTCTTTGGCAGTCAAAGACGATCCTGCGAATTGTGAGCACGGCTCAGTACTGCGTGCCGTTCGAGGCGCATTGAAAGGACCCGCAGGATCTGGTGTAACTGAAGCTCAGAATGCAGCTCGAACTTGCATCGCTTCTGTTGAAAAAGATTTAATGGATGCATTGGGAAAATCAGAACCCGGTAGTGATTTTGCAAAAAACTTTTGCCCGATCGTTAAAGACCGCGGTGGGTACAATATGGTTAAAAAGCAAAAATGTAAGTGAATTTGGAGAGCTTACATAATTAACAACAAGGAGAACATCAATGGGAAAAATGGTATTTTTAACAGTAGCTGCATTGTTATGCTCGCAAATGTCTTTTGCGGGACCGATGGCAGACAAAAAAAAATGGGATGAACAGAATGCTTCTTTAGAAGAGGCAGTAAAAGGGATGGCGGATGCCCAATATTGTGGTGGCAGAGTAAAGGCATCCTTCAATCAAGCGAGTTTTAAAACCGACGAGGCTTTCCGAGTGGCTAGCCAGTGTAATCACGCCGTTGGTGGTATAGGCACATTTTGTTACTCAAAGGATAAAGCAGAGAAGGCTGAGGTATTAAAAGCAGTGAAGTCAATTACCTGTCATTTTAATCCAAATATTAAAGTCGATGACAAGCATCCTCACGCGTTGAAAATTGATAAAAAGGACAAGAGTACCCACATTGATATCACCTTTGGTCCCGATGTCAGTACTGTTGAAGATGACATGAAGGCATATTTAGCAGAGAAACTTTAATATTATTGTCGTAGGGGAAACATCGTCATGAGAATCTATTTATTCGGTCTATGTTCAGTCTTTTTTTGTTTTATGGTTTCTTCAGCGTCTGCGCTTGAAGCCGTGTTAATCGAACGCAAAGGGGCTGCCCGTATTGAGATAGCGCCTATAGCAGGGGCCGAATTTAAGGATCAGTATATTGTGACATGGGATAAGTTGGGGGCTGAGGCTTCTCAAGGAGCGATGATTTACGCTAAGACAAAAGATTCTTCGGAGAGCCGGTATTTCGCCGTAGGTGGAGAGGGGCCCTTTGCAATTGTTGATTCGGGCTGGTCCGTACAGGTGATTGATGGCGATCTGAAGAATCCGCGCCAAATGAGAGTGGAAAAAGAAAAACCTGATCGCAAAAGTCTACTCGCAGCTTACCGCAAAGCTCAGGGGATTGCAGATGTCGCTGATGACAAAAAGGTGATTCAAGAGGCCGTAGATCAAGCTGTTGTTTCATTCAATTCTAATTGTGGGGCCAAAGCATCCGCAACTCTGCAATGGGAACAATTTGAAAAACAGCAACAGTTGGCGTTAGCCAAAGAGGCTTCAGCTGTGATCAGCGGGATTGGATCGGCTTGTTCTGAGGCCGAGTATAAAAAAGAGATTGGCAAAATTTCCTCTTTTTCTTTTGGCTATGATCACTCAGGACAAAAAATGGACTTTAAGAAAAGTGGAAATAAAATAGATGCTAAGCTCGTGCGAGTGGAGCGCAACCCACGCGATCAATCGCGAGCTTGGATCCTCAAGGAATTGTAATTTTATATACCGGTGGTCGGCGCTCAGCTTGCGGTGAATGTGATCTCTCCTCGCCGCCTCAATAAAGCATGAATCTCTTAAGTCGAGCGCAGTGGTTATGGACAGTTGTCGGTTATGGTAAGGTCGGCCTCGATTGCTTTCGTTTTCATCACAAGAAGGTTGTAATTCAAATCACCTGAGCAAACTAAAATGGCGAAGTCTTTATCGCCGATGGAGAATTGAGGCGAGTTTTCTGTAAATCTATCTTCGGTTGGGCATTTCATTGCAGTTTTCCCGAAAGAAGTGGCTTCAGGGGCGATTTGGACGTACATCGCCGAATCTTTCTTTTTGAGCTGCCCTAAAACTTTTGATGATTTAAGCCACGACATCGGATTTTCCGCACAGCCTTCTCCAGCAATAATTTTCGGTGCTGACGGAGTTTTCTGAAGAGAAAAAGGGCCGGGAACAGCTGTCCCTTCTGCCTTATAAGTAACAGTCCCATTTTTGCGATTTTCTTTTACATCGATTTTAAGAAAATGCGCTTTATCAAAAGAGGTACTCTCAGGTGAATACTTCGAACCTACCGAGTAAATCTTGCTGTTCTGAATGAAGAAAAAATCGGCGTAAGCTTGGCTTGTCATAAACAGGGCCGCAAATAATGTATATTTCATAACAAAGATTATCATCTGCGCGATCTCCATTTATCAATGGCTTTTTTTTTGTGAAGTTCAATTTCTTTGGGCGTCAGTGCGCTCGGATAAGCAATCCTTCTGATGGCTCGAATAATTATCTTGGAACTTAAGCCGTCAAATCATTTGCTTGCTAGAATATACGGTTCGGCACTACTATAAGTGATTATGAAAATATTTTTCTTGATATGCTTGATGCTGACAACAGAATTGCAAACCCAGGCATCGGAGACTCGTAAACAGATGACAAACGTAAAGCTGACTTGCACTTCCAAAGTCACCGATAAGCAGATTGAACTCACTTATAAGGTTGAAAATGCCGATACAGGGGAAATTTTCTTGCTCGATATTGTTCCGACTCTTGAATCGATTGCAATTCGACCGATTCATCTTTCCCATTCGGGTGGATCAAGGGCACGGCTGCTGCAGGGAATTGCGCCACTGCCAATTAATAGGCAACTCGCCGTACGAGTCATTCCGAAAGGGACGCAGCTTGGTCCTGATAAAATTCTAGAGAGGAAGCTAGTCATGGAGTTACCTCTTCGCGAGCAGGGGCCTTATGATCCTGCAGCAGGCGCCGACTCTATACGAGCTGTTCAAATCGAGCAGCTTGAATTGATAGTGCAATACTTACCGAGTGCAAAGTTGAAGATGAAGAAGCTCCTGGATCTTAAGGACGCGCTGGTTCAAATTCCTAAGCAGGAGCTTTATGAAGTATCAACGCTTCATACTGTAGGGGATGCGGTATCCTGGATTGCAATTTCAGCATCAAGCCAGTGACATTGTGGAAACAGACAGAGTCGTTTGCTCGTTAATCTAATATAAATTCGACTCCGACTTGTAAATGGTCACATGATTGAGACTTTTGAAGCGGTTGGTGCCACGAACAAAAGACTCGTTCTCTTGAAAGATGTCGATTTTTAAAAACGGGGACAATTTTTTAGACTGTTCTCGCCGAACGAGCATAGTTGAGAAACTACTGCCTCGAAAGGCAGTGTTTATCACTTTCGAGAAAATTCGCCTTAAATCAGTTGACCATTAGGGGGCTAACCATGGCACTTTTAAAGTGAATGGGAAAAGTGGTTCTTGCTAGAAAATGTGCGTTTGGCGATCGGTTGCGATCCTACAAGATTTTTCTTGATGGCCTAGAGGTTGGTAAAATCAGAAACGGTCAAACGTGGAGAGCCGATTGTGTCGATGGTCAGCATACTTTGCAACTTAAAATCGATTGGTGTAGTTCACCGGAACTTTCATTCGAGACAAATGGGGATTTTGAATGTCAGTCGAGCATTGTAACTTTAAAGGATGCCTTTAACATCCTTATTTTGTTTGCGGGCGAGCAGTATATTCAGCTCAATCATCGTGCGATGGAAGAACAGAACGCTTCTTTGAAGGCGATATCCACTGAACAATAGCCCTCATGACGAGAGCGAATTTTTTTGTGTAAACCGCCGGGTTTAATTTGTTAGATCGCGCTTTCTTGGATGCGATCGGTGAACACGATTCTTAGTTGCCCAAGCATCGTCGGCCAGCCTCTCTTGCTACGGTACGCCCCCTTCAAGTCAAGTGTCGCAAGATATAACATTTTTTGCCACCCACGACATGAATTTTTTCGCTAGAAACTGTCTTTTCTTCTCTAGAAATGGGCGCTTTGCGCTCTAGGAATTGAAAAACAGAATTCTGCAAATCTCATCCAAATTTATAACAGACCAATCAAATAATCATTGGAGGTAACTTATGGGGCTTAACAAAATGATCGAAGCAGTAGGCATTTGGCCGCCCAGAATGTAAGCGGTTTGTTCAATGCTCAACTGTGCGCAAAGGCAGGGCTTCACAAGCGAGTTAATGTTTATTCCACATGCAACCGGTGTCACCTGCCCCATTGGGATCTTAAATAAATTTGATCGTCTTAGATTTTCCTTTTGCAGCTTGATACTCCAAACTGCTAATCACAGCACCTTGACTTACCGTGATGTACTTTCCACTCGACGGATTCTCTGGTAATTCAACCCACTCCGTTCTTACTTCGGATGTTCGATCACCAGCCTTAGCTAATTCGATCTCTTTCAATCGCTTAATTGCTATACTAGATGCACTTTTTTGGTATTTAACATTCCCTATGTCGTTACCATCTGACGGAAAAGTAAATTGAAGCTTCGATGCCCTTGCTTTGGGAGCGGGTATGAAACAATAAAATGGGCCGTTCGTATCAGCCAATGCAACGACGGACATTATTGATAGATAGAAGAATAGAACGCGAGCAAGATGGAAGTATGATTTAAATAAATTTCTCATTTGAAAATTCTAGAACAACTTAGTCGCACGTCAACAACCAAAACCAAATCCATCTGAGGTGTTTGGCGTCAGGTCAAAGCAATGAGTTTTAAGTGGTCTCGATTTTTTTTGAAGGAGCCTTGTTTGGCAATGCGATCCATTTTGACAAGATCAACTCAATCAAAAGACAGGATTTG
>JBFWYS010000166.1:0-7528 GCA_050186175.1 Pseudobdellovibrionaceae bacterium | reverse complement strand
AAAACGGCTGCGATCAAAGTCATGACTAAAAAACCCAGCAAAACTTTTAAGACTAAGGCCCAAGGCAGACGCACGGCCCGTACAAATCGATGCCAATGGCCACTCATTTTTTCAAACACCTGAACCCATTTAATTCGTTGAGTTCTTAAACGAGGCCTCCGTGCACGCAACAAAAGCGCATAACGAAATAAAATGCTGTCGCGCAAAAGCAGTTCTACAAATGGCGGTTCTTGCTCGGCGCCCGGAAGATCTTCGAGACGAAATTTATAAACCCAAGCCAAGACAGGACGCCAAACGAGAATATCCATGACAAGAATCACCGACATCATTGCAAGAATTCCTGATAGAATGGCCCGCATATTCCCAGCTTCGATAGCGACCGACATATACGCACCAAGACCCGGCAATCGAAACGAAGTTTCTCCGAGAGTAAAGGCCTCACACACCGAGAGAAAAAACCATCCTCCAGCCATCGACATCAAGCTATTCCAAGATAAATTGACGGCGGCATAGGGAAGTTCGAGGCGAAAAAATTTCTGTACATTCGAAAGCCGCATCACCAAGCTCGCATCCCGCAAATCTTGAGGAATTGCCTTGAGCGATGCATAGAAACTAAAAACCATATTCCAATCTTGCCCGGTGAAAATCATAATGATCGCCGCAATCTCAAGCCCCACGTTATTGCGAGGATAAATTGCAATCAAACCCATCACCAGCCCGGGAAGTAATCCGAGAACGGGAATACTTTGCATAATATCCAGAAATGGCAAAATAAATTTCTCAGCGGACTTCGACTTCGCGGCCCAGTAACCAACACTCAAGGCGAAAGACAAAGAAATAAAATAAGCAACAAGTCCACGAACAGCAGAAAAAAAAGAATAAAGCGGAAGTTTACCGCCATCCAAAACAATCTCCGTATTCGGAGTAAAGGTCCCCTGCATCTGCTCAGCAAAAAGCACAATCCCATAAATAATAGCGACAACGCTCAACAAAATGGCGATATCGATGGGCGCAGACTGAGCTTTAATTTCGACTTGGGTCTTCTGCATCTAACTCCTAAGAAACCTCAAATTTCCAATTTCAAATTTTCTAGTTTCTAAGGGCTGTTAAGCCCTTTTCGGCCTTTGTCTAAAAAGTTGACAGTTTTGGCAACTCTAGCATTTCAATTGCCACGTGAAAAGCTCAATTGTCTCGAGAACTTAAGGTCTTTAGTTTACGACCCACAAAACGTCTCAACATGGCCCATATCTTGGATCTTCCATCCATGAGGTCAAGAGGTGAGTATGAACTGGACTTACATTCGATACGGATTTTTCATGGGAATTCTAGGCTATTATGCAGCCTGCGCTCCAGTTAAATTCTCAAAAGAACCACCCCAAAGTAACTGTGGCTCCTATGGCCTTAGCGCTGAACAATGTGTTACGGCTTCAGAAAATACTGACAAAATCACTGACTCTTTTACAGTAAACGGCGGACTCGTCGATATCCTCTTTATTTCTGATAACTCCGGATCGATGGGCCGACAGCAAATCGAAATGGCCAACCGTTTTAGCTCCTTTACAGAAAGCATTAAAAATTTAGATTACCGGATCGCGATTACGACTCAGGATATTAGCTCTTCTCCCAATAATGAAGCACGCGCGATCAACGGAAACGGCGCCCTTCAGGACGGAAAGCTGATTCCGTTCCCCAATGGCGGTCCATTTTTAACAAAGGCAACGCCCAACGTAGACAACGAATTCGCACAAACAATCAAAAGAAACGAAACTATTCAGTGCGAAAACTGGTTGTCGGGATCTGATGCTACATCCTTGCGCAACTCGGGACGAATTAATTCAAGCGACTATCAAGTTCCTTTTAAAGCGAATTGCACATCTGGTGATGACCGACCTATTTATGCGACTAACTTGGTCGTTCAAGAAAATCCATCTGGATTTATCCGCCCCACAGCACATTTGGCTGTCGTTCTTCTAACTGACGAAGATAACCGAAGCTTTGGTTGCGATGTGAATACGGGTGCAGGCCAAGAACAGTGCGCAAGCGGAAGAAGCCAATACACTCTTCAAAGCGCCGACTTGAACGAAACTTTGATCAATAATGTCAGCACACGCTTTCCGCAAAAGACGTTCTCAGTTCACGCGATCATTGTAAGACCAGGTGATATGGGTTGTTTAGATGCTCAAAATCAAGAGCTTTCGGGCGTCCTCAAGAGCCGTGAAGGTCATACTTACGCACAGCTCGTGAGCCAAACTTCAGGCGTTTTAGGAGACATCTGCTCGAACAACTACACCCATGAGTTGGGACAGATCGGGTCTAATATTGTCGATCGAATTCAAGACAGAAATCTGTTTTGCGCTAATCCAGGGGATCTTGACATCAATTTTGAGCCTGCAACAAAAGCTGTTTCTTGGGTCATCGAAAATAAAACCGTTAAATTCGCAAACCCGCTTGATCCAGGTGTCAAGGTTACTCTGTCATATACTTGTCCTAAATTCCAAAAACAGTAATATTTTTTGAGATCAAAAATGGAAAGTTTTTTTGAGATCAAAAATACAAAGTTTTTGACTTCAAAAAACTGATTAAGGAGAATCGTAAACGGTTGTCCTCTGCCAAAAACGCGATAGTAACAATTGTTGGTTTTTTATGAATCAAAGCATTTTAAAACAAGACATCTCCTCAAAATCCGAAACCGAAATCGCGGCTGAGGGTATTTCGCATTTAGCGGCTCAGCTAACCCTTGTTGAAGTTGTCTTAGGGGCCTTTATCCATGGTCTCAAAATCCCTTTTGGAGGCAATCTACTCTCTTTAAATCAGGGATTTTTTATGACCCGCGCGGTTAAGCTTTCCAAACAAAGTCGCGCTCAAGCTGTTCGCTACCCCATTTATATATCGACGATCGTGGGCCTCCTTAAATCCTTGTCTCCTGCTGGAAATAAACTAGGACCGATGCTCTCGATCAGCGCTCAAGGATTTCTTTTTAGTTTTGGAATTCTTTTGTTGGGAGTGGGACTTGCGGGTCAAATCTTTGGAATGGCTTTGTTAAGTCTCTGGGCCTTTGTGCAGCCAGTGTTAACTCTCCTTCTCTTTTTCGGAAAAGACTTAATTACGGCTTTTGAATTCTATTTGCAAAAATTAAATTCAACTTTGGGTCTTGAACCTCTATTTTTTCTGAATGTTTTTTTAGCGGTCGTCTCTGTGAAAGTCATCTTAGCCTGCATGATTCCCATTCTAATGTATAAAAAATCTGAAGAAGAGCTCGAAAAATGGATTCAGCCCTGGGCACAGAAAGCCGGTACTCAATTTAAAAAAATAGAGATGAACCCGGCCTCCTCGAATTGGGCCTCGGTATGGATGGCGCTTCGAGACCTCAGAAAGCCGTTCTTTTTATTTTCTCTTTTAATCATGATCGTTTTTTTCGCTTTTACCGAGTCGGATTATTTAAGTCTTGTTTGGAAAAGTTTAAGACCCCTGGCAATTGCCTTTTTATTTTTTTACGTTTCGCGCAGCCCTTGGATTCGAAATTTTGCGTTAAAAGCTAAAGGCAAAGGTTATTTTCCCCGCGTATTTGAGTTCTTCGAAAGAACACAAAAAAAATTGCTCGGCTTTTAACCGAGCAATTTTTTGATTCTCTTTCCACAGGCCTCTAGTACCATTGCTAGAGATCCTACAATAATATCTTGCACCTTTATGTTTTTCACTTTCGATAAAACTACAAAATCACAGTCCATGATCTGTGACTTTGTAACTGGATTAAAATTTTTAATATTCACAATTTTCTTGGACCGGATCTGTTGACCAAACCCAAAATAAGACTAACTACGGCTAGAGCAAGGAACACAAATAAGAGAATTCGTGCTATCTCCATTGAAACTCCAGCAATTCCATAGGCGCCAAATAGCATGGCACACAGAGCGATCACAAAAAATGTGAGTGCCGCTTGTAACATAGAACCCCCGCTAATGATGGTTTCGAATCATATATTCGAAATGTTGAAAATCTTAAAACATCAGAAAAGCAAAGCACGTACCCGCAGAAAAAAATCTGTGAAATGCATTTAATCAACTTTTTATGAATCAAAACGCGGATTTTTGCCTCCAACAAGGAAGAGTCAAAGCCCTTCGATGCCCCATTGAAGAATACCCGGAAGCTCCAAAACTACCCGAAAACCAGCCAATGGTGGCGATGCAAAAAAGTTCGACAGGTAAAACCTACCTATATTGCAGATAAAGTGAGACGCCATTTTGCATTAAGTCTTTTGTACTGAATTTTTTAATGAACGTAACCAGGAAGAATTATGAAACTGATCACCACACTCGTACTTTCTGCTGTCTTATTCGGCTCTCTTTTCACGCAAGCTGGAATCTTCAGTCGGAAAAAACCACCAACGCCTACGCCTGTGACCGCAGTAAAATCTGATTTTATTGCCGGTATTGATTCGCAAATTTCTGGGTCTATTGAAGGAAGGTCTTTGATGGCTGCACGCTATCACCGACTTTTTGCACGCCTTTCGGTGTACGCTCTATATTGCTATCAAATCATGGGCCGAGGCATGAATACAGAGTTCTCCAATATGCGTCTTTCCGCTCCTAAACTAGAAAAAGAAGTCGTTAAGTACTATGGCGGAATTGCAAAATGGGATACTAAATTTGATCGCGCGCGCGGCGAAGAATCCAATCGCTTTGTTGCCGACGAAAACAGAGGTCAAACCTGCACGAACGCTTACAACACCTTTTACAAATGGATCGGCATGAGTGGGAGTGCTCTCGAGGTCACTCTACTCGCGGAGCCTTACGGACAGCTTTAAGTTTTGCTAAGCATGTATTGGAAAGCTGTTGCGTAATAACGGATTTGTTTCAACATTGAGAAAAGTCCGTTCGCGCGACTTGGCGACAAATGAGATTCGAGCCCCAACTCTTTTAAAAAATCTGCAGGAGAAGCGAGAATATCCTGCGGAGTCGCCTGTGAATACACCTGAACCAAAATCGCAATCAAACCTTTTGTAATCATCGCATCGCTGTCGGCTTGAAAAACAATTTCTTTTTTGTCATTTAAAGCCGCATGTAACCAAACCTGAGACTGACAGCCTTTAACTTTGGCTTCCTCGGTTTTTAAGGCTTCGGGCATTTCGGGCAAAGCACGCCCCATCTCAATGATTTTTTTGTACTTATCTTCCCAATTTGCAAAGACAGAAAAGTCTTGGACTATTTTCTTTTGTCTCTCCTGAACCGCACTCATCTCTTTTTCCCAACTGAAGTCATTTTTTTATAATGGGCAAAGAGGTCTTTTTCAATAATCAATCCCTGATCACCCATGGCTTCTTTAAACTCATGTTCTTTTAAAGAGCAAACGATTTCATAGGTCTTTTTGTAGAAGCCCTCGATATCTTGATAAGAGTCCTTTTTCCAGTAGCCACGAGCCTCTTCTGGAGTCATCCGCATCGCTTGACTCTCATCATCCTCACCTTCGAATTTAGAAATCAGAGGCAAACTTACACTGATCTCTCGAGGCGAAAAATCAAGGCGAATCAAACATTCTTCCAAAAGCGCGAGCTCCACGTAGGCGAGATATTCTTCTAACATCTTCCAAAAAGATTCACCTTTTTTTCCATAACTCGACTTACAGATAAATCCGGTACAAACAGCATCTCGCCATCTCCAGATTCCACAATTGTTTTCTGCTTTGTTAAAATACGGACAGAGCCAGTCTTCTCTTTGCCCAAATTCAAATTCTGTTCTCTGTGTAAAAGGAATTTGATAGGCCGTGGGTGCAGTCATTCCAATTGGCAGAGCGAATTCGCGCACGGCGATTTTTCTTCGCAGCTCTTTGAGAATATATTGAGGAGTTTTTGGATCAGAAAAAAGCGCACCGATTAAATAATTCGGCAGAAACGGATGATAAGTACAGCACTTTAAATCGCCACGATACCAAATAGTCTCCGCTTTATCCTCTCTCCTAGGAGGAGCCATCGCGCAAGAATCACAGGTCGCAATGTTTTCAACCGGATCCATATCAAGAATTCCCGACGGAAAAAGCGCGTGATAAAGAGAGGGAATTTGGTATTTGATTTTCACCGTCTCACGATCCTTAACTTGAGCATGCCTCAAAATGACACAGCTTCGAGTAGTTTTAAAGAAATCTCCATAAAATTGGAAAAAACCCCCAATGATTTTCGCCCTCGTTTCCAAGATACTAAATGAGACGGCTACTAACTTTTCAACATACGAGCGCTCTTCGGCACTTTCTCAGCACGAAACACTCACCCCTGGGCTGCACCACGATGAGACGAAATTTTTAAAGCATTTCAAGCAGTTAGCGGCCCTTCCAAAATACAAATGGCGCTCGATTTGCTCTAAGTAAAGGTATGAAACAGAAACAAACCCAAGGGGGAAATATGAAAAACCTTATCGCACTTATCACATTCATCGTGATTTCAGCTCCATCTTTCTCATTCGCCTGGAAAGAGACAAGCGCACCTCATAAAGATTATAACTTTAAATTTAAATTCCAAGGCTCTGAGTACAAAGTTTCTCATACAGCAGGCTCATATGACGAAGCCTTCGTAGTTGCGGCTCAAGACTGCTTTAATCACTTTACTGAAACATCTGGAAATCAAAAAGTTCCAGAATCAGTAGGAATAGCCGTGATCGACTCTTGCGCAAATCCTAAGATGTAGTTTGTGGGTTGTTTTAGAGACTCAAGAGCTTTTAAGGTTCTCGAGTTTTTACAGCAACCGTAAGTCCTTCGCCTGTTGGGAGCATTGTTGTTCTAAAACACGGATCCTTTGCCACCTTTGAATTAAAAAGACGTAAGGCACGTACGGAATCTTCGTCGGGCCCACTAATTGGGTCTCTGTGAATCCCCCCCCAAGCAAAAACATTGTCAGCGATCACCACACCGCCTGTACGCAGATTCTTTTTTGCCCATTCAAAATAATTTTCGTAATTCACTTTATCGGCATCAATAAAAACGAGATCGAAAGGGCCTTCTTTTTCTAAAATTGTAAGTGAATCAAGAGCCGCACCCAATCGAAACTCAACGCGGTCTAAGAGACCACATTTTTTTAAAGTTTCTTTTGCAACATCAATATGTGTTTTCTGTATTTCAAGAGAATAAAGTTTTCCACCGGGAGCGAGACCACGCGCCAGGGCGATCGCGGAATATCCTCCAAGGCCCCCCACTTCGATGGCTTTTTTAGGAGCCATCATTCGGCTTAGAATTTCGAGATGGCGAGCATCAAACTTGGCGACTTGGATGGCTGGAAGCTGAGCGACTTCGGAATTGAGTCGCGCCATTTCGAGATCACGATCCTCGGGTTGAAGAATCCAATCCACATAATTTGCCAATCCTGGGTCTGCCGAGAATGTTTTTTCCATAAAACTCACTTTCAAATCCAAAACGCTAAACCAAAGAGGCTGGTTTGAGAAGCTTTGGCTTAACGCAAGGCCTCACTCGACTCGGCAGCTTGAATGCCTCCTATTTCTCAATGTACAAATAAGGAAGATACTTATTCATCGAGTGAGGCCATATG
>JBFWYS010000165.1:0-7537 GCA_050186175.1 Pseudobdellovibrionaceae bacterium | reverse complement strand
TTCGTGTGAGCATACTGATGCATCCTTCCCGCCCTTTTTTCTTCTTTGAGGTCTACGCTTGTGAGTCTGAGGATTAAGACGGAACTTGAAATACATTTGGTATCGTGAATATCGCCAGGCAGATAAACTCGACTTTCTCCTTGGCGCACTCGATAGGAGTCACGTTGAACAAGTAGCTGTTCGCCATTTTCTATCGGTATGCGGCCGTATGTCCCCATTTCCATTTCACCTTTTTGCACCGAATAGATAACCCATCCGCTTCCGTGATCATGCGGAAGGCGATATCGCCCTTCTTTTTCAGTGTGAGCCAGTAGCAAGAAGCCGTACTTAGTATCACGATAAAGTTCGCGACTTTCTGATAGGTCCCCCTGAAGAGCGGTAAGCCAGTGTTCAGTGTCGGGAGCTTTCGCGAGTTCATCTAAAAGCAATTGGCTTTTAGCGAGAAGGCTGGAATTTAGAGGGCCCCAAACCTCCCGAATGTTTTTAATAAAATGAGTTAGGGAATCTTGCTGCATTTTTTCTCCTTTGTTCGGCTGTTAAGTGATGTAAAAGTAAAAAAACAATAAGCAACGAGGCGAAAACGAAAGTGGTTTGAAGGCCAGCCGCAATTGATTCACGCGCAAAAAGATCAAAAGCGTGTCCCATTACGATCGTTCCACTAATCAATCCTAAATTTCGTGAAAGAGTAAGCGCCCCAGATGTAGTCCCCTTCTGCATCTGACTTGCGAGTTTCATAGTTCCACTGGAATTAGAGGCCAAAAAGAGTTGATAGCCGATGCTAAGAAGAACGGCTGACATCGTGAAACCAATCGCACCGAACAAGGGGGGCGCGATAATAAAAGAAATTGTCCCGATCAGTAGCTGGAAAAGTCCGAATTTAAGTGTTGGTGTAGAGCCGAATCGGTCAACGACATGGCCAGAGAGAACTCCAGAAACTGCGGATGTAATTGGACCCGCAGACATTACAAGCCCTACCTGTATTGGGTCTAGGTAAAGACCGTTAGTTAAATAAAATGGGCCGACAATTAAAGTCGACATCATGATAGCTGAAACCACAAAGTTGGAGAGAAGCTGACTTCGAAGGGTTCGATCTAGCAACAGAGTTTTTGTGGCACTAAACGAGTTGAATCTCTTGCCTGTCAAAACGCTCTGTTGAAACTTTGAAGGAAACACTCCTGTTAAGAGAATAAGATTGAGAAATCCAAGAACCCCTAGAGTGAAGAAAGGTGATCGCCAACCGAGAACACCAAGAAGCAAGCCTCCGATCGATGGACCTGCGGCGGTTCCAATAGCTGATGCGGTGGCGAGAAGTCCGATTGCCTTGCCAGCCTTTTCTTGAGGAACCGACTCTGAGATCAATGCCAGAGGAATTACGAGTAGCGCAGCTCCACCAATCCCTTGAATAATACGTGAAAGAAGCAAAGTCCCAAATGCGTTCGAAAAACCCGAGAGCAGTGCTCCCGCCATATACAAAACTGTCCCCGCTAACAAGGTATGACTTCGGCCCACTCGATCACCAATAACTCCGATGAAGAGACTAAAAACGGTACTGGCTATCAAATAGCTGAGGACTATCCACCGAGCGCTTGAAAATGAAATGTCAAAACCCGCAGAAACGGCTGGTAACACAAGATTGGCCATGCTTGTTCCCACTGAGGCCAACATTGTGGAGATCGAGAGGCCGATTATTAAAGTTTTCAGTCTACTTTGTTGATTCATGAAACCAGTGTGCAACTTCAAGTTGACTTGAGCTCAAGGGATTTCTTCAAGATCAGGTATCTTTTTATGTTTTTCTTTGATAACTGACTGACTTTGAGACCTAAAGCTAACTTGAAGTTAGGAGTTTCTATGAAGCCAGAACCAGCTAAAAAGACACTAGATATCGGCGAGGTCGCCCAGTACACGGGCTTACCCACCTCAGCAATTCGTTACTATGAAGAAAAGGGCCTTATTAAATCTACGGGACGTCATGGGTTGCGTAGGCTCTTCAACTCCCACGTCTTACAGCAACTGGAATTTATTTCGCTCGGGCAACATGCGGGACTTACACTTGATGACATTGGAAACATGTTCTCGGTTGAAGGGAAGCTTCAGGTGAATCGAGCCTTCTTACTTGATAAAGCTGCAGATATGGAACGACACATTCGTCGTCTTAACGGCGTACGGGATACTCTTTTGCACGTCGCCAGATGCTCCGCATCGAATCACATGGAATGTCCCAAGTTCCAAAAACTTATGCGGCTTGCTGGAAAAAAGAATCGGGAAAGGGTCAAAAATAAAGGATCGAAAAAGGCACTCGCCTAATTCAGGCCCATGAGACATCCGAATAGTCTTGCTCACTATGCTAAGGATCTTGAGCCGAAGTAACCAAGCCGTCATACCAAAAGTTGATTCGCTGCCCTTCAAAGTATTGATTTATATTTCCCTTCCGGTCTTGCAATTCTACATTCTCTCCAAGTGTTCCAGATTGTGGAAATTCAATGTCAGGCTTTGTCTTAACCAGAATAGAGTTAACAAATTTCACTTCTTTGCCTTGAACTAAAAACGATGCCTTCTTAAAAAGCACTCCGCTAACAACCTTTTCGGTGTCACCTTCAAACTGAATTCGAGAATTTGCTTTAAATATGGCAGAGCGATCTATAATTGGCAAAGCTGCTTCTTTGGACAAAATCACCTCACGAACACGGCCATCTTCTCGCAATGAAATGGATGGGTACATTGCAAGATATGTATAATTGTTGTCTAACGCAGCTTTCGGATGGATACCAATTTCAATCTCCTGGCCCGATTTTAGCCACACTTTGCCGACACATGTGAGGCAGACTTGTATTGAACCATCTGGATGGAGACTTAAGAAAACAGGATGCTTTGCAGTCGTGGCTGAAGACGGTCTCAATTGGTAGTTGGATCCTTTATAATATCCCCCTGGGCCATCATTGGGAGGTACAAAATAACTTTTTAAAGAGCCATCAGAATAAAACGTGGCTTGAGTATTGGTCGAGAGCCAATAGAGCTTCTTTCCGATATTAACAAAATAGGCTGAAACACCTTCTTCGTTTGCGACCTTTAATGCATCAATATCTCTTCTACCTGGGCCGTTAAATTTAATGGGACCTTCAATCAACAAAATTGAACCTGATTTTTTTGGAATGAATTTTTGAACTCCATAAAGAGATGCCGCAGCTAAATAGTTTTTATGGAATCTTGGTTTTTCTCCCTCGAGATCTAAAATCCATTCGTTCCATTCCGTTGTGCGGACCCCGATACTAACAAGCGTATGGACGTAATCAATTGAACTTAAAAGCGTAAATTCCGTAGAGCAAATAAGAGCGTTAAAATATCTGGTTGATATCGAGTTGACCTCGCCTAATTCTATAAACTCTCGATAAATAAGCTCATGAAGAACAGTCCCTGCTTTTCCATTTTCATCGAGTAAATCCCAAAGATCGCCATTGATTAAATATCTTTTATCAGAAAGTCGCTCCGGTATTCGCTGAATAACAAGTTGTTCGACTTTGCAGTTCCTTGGAAAAATGATGTGGGCAGAATCAGGGACATCCACAAGTTCGACTTGTTTTAAAAACTGAGATTCCTGAGGAAATGTGTTAAGCCATGTAGAATATTTGTTCGCTCTTTCAGGGGCGAAAGCTTTAAGTCGATTCAATACGAACTTCACCTTTTCAAGATAAGATGGACCGGCATGGTCCAAGTCAAAAACCATTCCTCTCATGACTCGTCCTTCATAAAAATCTAAAAGCTCGGATGACACTATGTCTTGACTTGAATCTCTGCAGACGACAGCATCGCCCCCATTGCCGACTTCTTTAGTGCCATAAGCGCTGATTGAAAAAATAAAAGACGTGGAAATAATCAGGAATAAATTTTTCATTGTAAATCCTCTCACTTTTTGTCTATTGGAAAAAATTGAAGTGCCAAGCAATAAACACGGTTTTTGGTTTTTGATTTTGTAAAATCACTGCAAAATGCTCGACGTAATTCTTTTAAAGCTTTTTTTGCATTAGGAATTTGACTTTCATCTACAACGAAAATGTTAGATGAGAATTCTCTTTGCTCCGTCGGGCAGTTTTCTAGCGACTTTTCAGCCTTATCTAGAATTTGCCTGTGATGTTTGCGAATAGCCGAAGAGGGAAGGCAGTTGCCTACGGCAAGATCAGTCTCAGTCTGCAGCCATCGTCCTTTTTTATCTTTCTTAATGAGCCCAAAGTTTTCAAGGCGCTTAATCGCCTCATAAGTAACTTCTTTGGAAATTTCCAGCTTCTGCGAAATCCAAACAGGATCTGAAACAAAATCTTCTCTTATCGTAAGTTCCATAATCGCAAAATGATACCAGTCCGAAAGGATCTTAAATTTTTCTAGATCTAACTTTGTCAATTGAAGACGTGAGGTTAATTCAGACATTCTTTTTTTCGCAGTCTCGCGAAGCATGGGTGAGCGGCTATGCTCTTTTTCAACGCTGCAAATAAAAAGATCTTTGGAGGCTGAATCTAAATCCAAAACAACTGAAATGTGCTCCGCTTTTGCTCTGGAAAGACCTACTTTTCCTCGGATAATTTCAGAAAGCTTAGAAGGAGCTAAATCTAAGTCACGAGCAAATGCGCGAAGCGAATAGGAAGGATTGCGGATTCTTCTTTCGTCGTATTCCTGTTTGAGAGTCTCACGATAGTGTAAATTCATGGGATTGGTGTAGCGTTTCACCAAATCAAAAGGCAAGAGATTAAGGAACAATGTGATCCTTGAAAGTCCCTGAGCTTGGGCGCGTAAATTCATACGAATCAATGGCGGTTAGAAAGTATCACGCTCGGCCTCCGATCAGATCCTCTATATTTCTCTAGGCAGCGAATTTTAGGCACGCAGTTAGAAACTCATCACATCGTGCCCGCCAGTTTCGCCAAAGGCGAACCTTCGGTTCGACTGCGCAGCAAAATTTCCTCAAATTTCTACTGTCTTACTTGGATTTAATTGGTCATGTCGCTCTTGTACAGAGCAGGATGCGATTCGGGCCTAAATATGAGAGACCAGTCTTTCATGCCTTTATACAAAAAGGACGTAGAAGAGAGTCCCATTTTCTGGCTTTCAACATAAGCTTGCTTTGAATCTAGTTTATCTCGACCGACAAAAACAATTTTTTCAGTACTCGCTCTGTTTTTTAGATATTGTAGCAAACTTGGTCCCAATGGATAGTTCTCAGATCCAGCGATGTGTAATTTTATATACTCTTCCGGTGTTCTGACGTCTACAATACGAACTTTATTCAGAGCCCACTCCAAACTCTGTGGATCTGTATAAACAGATCCATCGTCATCCTTAAAAATTTTCAATTCTTTTTCACTTTCTGCAATTTTTTTCTCAATCATTGGTTTTTTAAGGCGTATCGTTGAATCCAAAAAATTTAGCCGCGATTTAAGACTCAGTTGTGCGATTTCTAAATAACTGCCTTCAATGCCTACATAAATATGGTCAGATGCGAGATTAAATTTTTCTGGCGAGATGCTGTAGTTAATCACGACCGGATCACCTAGTCCACGTGGTCCCCATGTGCCTCCTGTTGCAAAGTCAGACGCGGCTATAAAATCAGTGGTTGAAAACACTCCATCAAAATTTCCATGCATTTGAGTCAAGGCGAGTTCAACTAGGTCTTGAATAGTTTTACCGGGTTTTTTCAATTCACTGATTGCTTTTGGCCATCGACCCAAGAGTTCAACCTTGGGATCGTGACTCTTACTTTGTCGGTCGACCTTATCCATCCAGTTCTGAATGTAATTTTCAAGTTTTTCGATATGTTGAGAGGTCAAAGGTATTCTAGAATCAAGTTGACGAAACTCTTTTAAAAGTAACATTAAGTTGGCTTCGAAAGTCGTGGTTCCTCTAAACAATTCGATATTCCCGCTGCCGGCTTTCTCGATTAGAGATTTACGCAAGAACTTAGACCCATCCAGCTTAATCGTTGCTTTGCCGCCCTCGAATTCAATATATGGTGAACTCATCAGGTAAAATTTTTGATCAGAGACCTTCAAAAAGTTACTTTCATTGCCGCGAGAAGCGATATAGTAACCAGGGATAAACACACGACCACGATAAAGAACACTATATCTGCTGAGTGTTTGAGGTTCAAACATGCTTGCTGAAATCAAGTCCTTTGAGTAGGTGCCATATTCACTGATAGCGTTAAATGCACGATCGTTGAAAAAATAGTCTGAATATTGATTTTTACCTTTAAATTGATCTCGAGCTAGTTTCAAATTTTCAACAAAGCCTTTTGTTGTTGAGGGAAAATTTATCTCATAAAACACATCTCTACAGGTAGGCTGACCATTTACGGCAGTTGCCTGTAAAAGAGCTAAGCAAACAAACAGCCATCTAAGAGATATTGGAATTCTTTTGCAGGATAATTTCATATTCTCTATCATTGCAACCTGAGAGCCAAAATGAGGTGTTTCAGTTTGAGGCGTGCCTCGAACTAGAGCACACTAAGTTTCCTGCCGGTTAGATAATATCTCGTTCGGCTTCTATCCAAATTTATTATATACCTTTACGTGGTCAACTCCAGACACTGAGTTAGAAACTCATCTACTCGGCTCCGCCAATTTGAATCTGCTTCATTTCTGAAAGTGTCCTAAGCGGTTTTATAATTTCATATCGCACAGTTACGCCGTCTAACCACTGGTTCGAAAATAACTTATGAGTAGTTCACGTCGCCTTCGTGGTCCTGTGAGTCCATAATGATTCTGCATTTGTAGCGAGTTCGATAATGGATTCGACGGTTTCGCCAGCGGCTTCATTAACTGTAAGTTGAGCTGTCTTCATGAAGTCCACGTAGTGGCTTCGCTCGTCTTGAAGGCGTTTACGCCGGTGGTTGTAGTCGTCCTTGTCAATTATCCCACCATCAAAACGGTCGTAAGCGCGATTGTCATCGATAGCTAAAAGCGCAGCCGTGAATTTATCCGGGATCTGTGAAAAAGATGCTGTTTCAGAAAATGCCTAGTTTTTCTTAATGTAAGGGGGTTCCCTAAATCAAATACGACGACTTTCCCTCTAGGCATTGACTAAAAATTCCGTCAGGAGACTTGATTCAAACGGTGAAATTAAAGAGGTGGGTCTCGATACCAGTTGGCAGTACCATTCGGCGGGATGGTTGGATTTAAGTCCAGTCGGTTTCAGGTAAAATAGGTAAGTCTCCGATCCATATTCGACCTACGAGTAAGGAGATCACATGCACAAAGACGCTGCTAAAGTTGAGATTGAAAAACGAATGGTGTCCGGGGAGTCGTTAGTTGGATTTTTCTTGGCGCAAAAGAGACCGCCGATTTGGATGTTCTTTGTGCTCGGTCCTCTTGCAGCGATTGGTTTTAAATACTACTACGTAGGGGTCACTAATCGGGGCGTTCACTTTCATCGAGTCAATCTGCTTGATAAGTTTGCTCAGCACGATTTTTTTGCGTTCAATGAAATTAGGGAAATCAAGATTGGCAAAGGGTTTATTCAAATCCCAATGAAGTATACATTTGCAAATGGAACA
>JBFWYS010000164.1:0-7573 GCA_050186175.1 Pseudobdellovibrionaceae bacterium | reverse complement strand
CAACAGTTTGACTGTTAAACATACAAGAGGCAAAGGCATCGACAGTACAAGAAGCGAACTGATAATTTCCACTGAGTTCACCCTGTCTACAAAGACGCGTTTGCGATTGGCAAGCTGCTCCTGCAAGAACCGATGAGGTTAAATAGGCTTGCACAGATCCACCATCGGCAACGACTTGGCCATTAAAATTACAAGTAGTGACAGTTTGAATGACGACCGGCGAGGCAATCCCGTTATCCTCTCCATTGCCAACTACCGCTCCTGAAGCAGACGGAGGAGGCGGCGCCTGTGGCACTGAACTAAATTTTACAGGTGCACAGTTTTGAAAGAAAAATCCGGTCCCCAATAAAAATGTAGTAATCGCAGACGCATATTTGAATTTGGCGTTCGCGATTACATTCCAAAAACAGCGTAAACGGCTCATGGAAAGTCCCCCAACCTAGTTCAGATTTCTTAACCCCTAAATCTCTATTCGGAATTAAACTGTCTAGACTTTAGTCGGAAAAAGAAGGAATGAGAGTGTTCGAAAAACAGAAGGAACGAGCCTCGCACGTAACCTCCTATTCTAAGTTTGAGACTGTCGCTGTCTCAACATTGGAATACTCTTCTGCGACACAACTCCTAGAGAACGATCGACCGAAGGAACTGTGTTTTTTGCGGGACAGTCTTAAACCGTTCCCAATCTACTTTCATAATCTCGGCGAGAGTTCGCGCAACCTGCTCAGGAAAAATAAAGCTAGTTCCGTCTTTGGAATCAACAGCTTGCCCAGTTTTAAAATCGAAAGGCATGGCGATTTGATAAGATTGCCCGATTTTACTCTGGGCCTTTTTGATCAGCTTGCTCCGACCCACCATTTGGCCCCCACGAACACCTTTACCTGCTAGAAGTACAGAGTTCACGAGCGCATTGTGATCTTTTCCGCCAGCTCCGTTCAAGGCTGCTGTTCTGGAGAATTCGGATGTCACCATAAACGTCGTGCAATCAAAAAGGGATTTTCCAGAAGTTCCTATGGGAAGAGATTTAAAAAAATCAAAAGTATCTGCAACAAACTGAAAACCCTTTTTTTGATCCCTTAAATGATCTCCACGATGACCTGAGTGAGTATCCAAAAAGACCTCGTTGTAACGAATCTCACCGCTAAAAGAAACACCCGCCTGAAAGGCAATTCCCGCCAAGTGACCATTGGTGATCTCTACCCCCTCTTCTTGCAATTTTTCAACAGCGCGAGCAATCTGATCAACCTGAAGCGCTGTTGCGACAATGCTCTTTTGAGCGTTAATCAAAGGACTGCTTCCTTCAAAGAGTTCTAAAAATCTTTTTAAGTATTGCGGGAGCTCCGCCTCCGAAACACTTCGAAGAGAGTCTAAATTTGTCACACTTAGGGGTCTGCTACCGACGACAACGCCCCCATTGGCGAGAATGCCAAAAGGACCCGCCTTAGTTGCATAACTAAGTTCCACTGCCAGCGAGGGACAGCCTCCAAGCGTGCTGCCGCTCTCGATATAAAGCTGAGCCGCCTCATGCCCATTATCAACGGGACTCAAAAAAATTCCGTTAATAATCGAAACACGATCCGCAAATTTATTTAGAGGCTCACATGCAGGCCCCATTGCCAAATTTTCGTAGCGAAAAATCTGATCTTTAGAATACTCAATAAAAAGATCCTTCTGGTCTGGCATCTGCTCTTCCAACCAAGGATCCACTCCCAAAGTCGTATCCCAACCGCCTGGAATCTGAATCATCAAAAAATAATGCGGCTCTGGCTCTTGGAGGAGTTGCCCTTCGGCTCTCCCTGAAAACAATCCTGGAATCATAAGGCCGCCTCCGGCCAATGCACTCAACTGTAATATTTCTCTTCTAGATAACTGCAAGTTCTTCATATTCATCCTTAATAACTTAGGAACTCATCACGAGTTGCGATTAAAACTATCAATTGAGGGAATGATTCTGAGAGGCCTTTCGATCCGTCGACAGATTCTTGCAAGATCGAGATCAGAACTTCGTAGTTTTTAACAAAGCCAAGATCTTCGATCACTTTTTTTGATCCAATTAAATGCTTCACAAGATGTTCGGTCATTTCTAAACGATCTGCTGCCGGGAAACTGGACCAAGTTTTCATAAAAAACTGAGCAAACCCACCTGCACTTTCCAACTTATAACCTTCAATGAGTCGGCTCGGAAAATATCTTGCCAACCATTTTTTTCGACTCTCACCTTTTTCCACTTTTTGCCCAAATGCGGCCGCAGAAAAATCCACATCCACAAAGCTCATTAGGCAGACACCGTAAAATCTCATAAAACTTACAGACGGCTTTTCTGAAACCGGTTTGTTTGATATCAAATTTTTGCCACCTAGATTCAAATAACTACTACTTTTCAAAGCCCCACACTCATTAAAGATCGAATGTCCAGATGCCTCTTCTCGCGATTTAGGAAATTTATTATAGAGTGACGAAACGACGTCAAAAGGACTCATGTAACGTCTGTGATTCTCCGAAAAAGAAGCTGCCGCCGTTCCTGTGTAGGTAACTAAACAGACAATCCAAAATAGATTTTTCATTTATAACTCCCCGCCTGTTTTCTCGCCTCTTTCGTTCGGCGCACCCAACTCAATCCATTTTTTTATGCCATCTCTTTCCTCAGCCGAAGGCTGCCATGGTGAACCTTCAGGCGGCATTCTTGCATCAGAACCGTCTCCTTTTAAATCCATTGCCGAAGAAATTCTTTTGATCCAGCGTTTTGCAGTTTCGGGACTTCCTCCAATCGGCCACTCTACAAAGGACGGAGCCGGCGAAGGATTGACACCTAAATGGCAAGTGTCGCAGTTTTTAAGGACACCTTTAACTTTGCGAATCAGCTCTTGAACATCACCTTCGAGCAGCGGCTTTTCCCAAAACTCATCACTGGTTACTAACAAGGAGACAAAATCATTTGTTCTTCGACCTACAGATTCAAAATCAGCTTCTAATCTGGCTCTTCGCTCGGCGGTCAGAGGATAGTCCTCTCCGATAAACCAGCTCCAGAATCTTTCAGTCTGGCAAGAGACATACTCTTTCTGTTCAGCGATCGCCTTTCCTAACTCCCCAATTCCTCGCACCGGAATATTGATCAGTTCACCGTTTTTCCGTTTAAAAGAGAGCGCTCCAGAACTTGGACGAGGGGCCAAAGCCGCAGATGAATACTGAAAAGTCTTTCCCATCGGATCTAATTTATAATGGCAAGCCATACAATCAGGCGAATCCCCATGCCCTTTACCTTCACCAATAAATTTACCGATCTCTTCTTCCGACAAACCAGAATGTTCAGGAAAGACCAGTTCGAATAAAGGATCCAAGTTATCTGCTGACCCCACAACTGCAGCCTTCATCTCATCACATAAAAAGATTCTAAAAATTGCAGCGGCCCTTTTCCTATTTTGATTTACGGCTGTCGTTGTGTAGCGCTTAAAAAAACGAGGCGTCGTAAGAGCACCCGCCACACGAACATCGGAAGAATCAAAATTGACGGAAAAAGGAATCGCTTCCGAAAACGCCGTGTCCGGCGTTGGAGGTAGCTGATCCATAGCAACCGCTTGCCAAAATTTATAGTCATAATGTCCAAAGACGTTAAATCCAGGTACAAAATAACTAGTATAATTCTTTGCCGTTAACAAAGAGTCCCAACTTAAATTCCCTCGCGCTAAAGAATGAAAAAGAAAATTAAGCGCGTTGTATTTTTGATAGCGCCCATCATTGTTGTAACCGTTAAAATCATCTTGCTCCATATTTGGCCATATCGAATACGAGAAATTTGGTTGAAGTAAAAAGAGCTCGCTAAGCCGAAAATCCATCTTATCAAAGTAGGCTTCTGAATTTAAATACTCTTCTACTTTACTTTTTAATATCGCACGCACTTCACTTTTTGACCGAGCCTTTTCGATGGCCAGGTACTCCTCAGGGCTCGGATGAAAACCTCGCAAGTGCATCGATAATTTGCGAAGATAGCTCTCTGGCGAAAGCTTGTTAGTATCATCTTCACGCTTTTCTGCCTCGCCACTGGCAAATGCTGAAACATATCCAACTGCCAAGTCCCATTTTTCAGAAACTGAGCACGCTGTTATTGACAAACACAAAAATAAAATGACGATAAAACGACTCATCGGTAGTCCTCCAGCTTCGAACCATTAAAAAGGTAGGGACTGAAAACATAGTTGGACATGAGAGACGTATGCTCTTTATTATTTGTGTAGTCTGAGTAGTGATCTTCCGGAGACAGCGGCATCTCGGGATCCGTATGATCTAAGTCTAAACGCAGGGTGGGCTTCAGCTGAACTTCACAAACACTATTTTCTTTTTGAACAGTTAACGTACTAACTTGACCGATGATAACGCCAATTAAATTTGCAAGCGATAGATATTCGGGAGCCATAGATTCTAGCCGAATTCCGTTGCCTTTATATTTTTTAAAATTCACGTCGTAAAACGATCCAATAGTCGTATTTTCGTTGTTACCAGTCTGGCCGTTACTAAGGTTATATTCTGCACTCCAAACGGGCACGTTTAAATTTTCTGGAGCCTCCTTTTGGCTTTCGTTCAAAAATTCGAAGGAGTCGCAGGTCAATGTTTCATTTGGAAGATCGTTAGCTTCCGTCGTACCCGCAAGACGGTCCACTTTGGTAAAGAACACCGTATGAAGAAACGGCCTAAACTCACTGTCTTCATTTTTACTCTCGACAACTTCGCCAATCCGATCTGGATGAAGCGGATTTTCAATCCACACAAAGCGGACCCGAATGAGCTTGGTCGGAATTCCTATTTTACAGTTTTGTCCCGATTTACTACTACAAAAAGTATCAGCTACTTTTGCATCAAACATAAATCGTGTTGGGTTCGTAAACGCCAATTGCGTAATAGCGACTCGGCCATCGGGCCATAGAACCGTTCGCAGTTTTCCAATTTCACGTTCGACGATGTACACCTCTCCCTGCGCCAACACGCCACAAGAAATCAATGAACTAAACACGACTGCTAAAAGAATCCCAAGTTGAAACATAAGAGCCTTTCATTTAATTTCAGAAACTTAACGCTAACAAATCACGACCTTAGGTCAACGACTGTCCGTCTCGCATTATTTTTAAACTTTTACTTTGTAAGTCTCTTGACAAACTCTGACTTTAGAACCATTCTAAATCTAGAGACTGCCTTGCTATATGTGCTCTAATATAGAGGAGTTGAGATGCAAAAAGGCGAAAAAGCAGGGTGTTTAACCACCGCCGAAATCGAGAAAAAACTGATCGAAGCGGGAATTCAGCCCACCCTCCAAAGACTGGAAATAGCAAAATATGTACTGTGTCAGGCGGAGCACCCGACAGCTGAGGATGTCAAAGCTTGGGCTGATGAGAATTTGGCCAAGATTAGTCTTGCCACAATCTACAACACACTTGGGACTCTTGTTAACGCGGGACTTTTAAGGGAATTTCGCTTTTCTCACACGGATAAAGTTGTCTACGATAACAGACTTGAAGATCACTTCCATTTTGTGGATGAGGACACTGGCGCTCTTCATGATATTTCTTTAGAAGAGGTGGAGCTCTCCCCTCGACTCAAAAAGAAATTTCTGATTCAAGGAATTGATTTGGTCTTTAGAGGTTCAGTTAAAACCTAAGCGGCTCGGGTAGACAGGCGAGATATTAGGAGTTCTAAAAAAATAAACAGACATTCAACCAAAGGAGTAAAAAATGGCAAGAATGTTAGGTATTGGCGAAAAATTTCCAACTTTTGACTTACAGGCCTGCGTCTCACGCGAAAAAGGCAAAGAGTTCAGAAAAATTTCAAACGTAGACATGAAAGGAAAATGGGGCGTGTTCTTTTTCTGGCCTCTCGATTTCACTTTCGTGTGCCCTACTGAAATCGCTGAATTCAATAAAGAGCTTAAAAACTTTCAAGCTCGCGAAGCTGTTCTTTTTGGCGCTTCGGCAGACTCTGAATATGTTCACTTAGCTTGGAGAAACGACCACGAGGATCTTAAAAATTTAGGTTTCCCTATGGTGGCAGATTATAAAAAAGAACTCTCTGCTGAGCTTGGTATCTTGAGTCCAGCAAATGATGCTCCACTTCGCGCCACATACATTGTGGATCCAGATGGCATCATTCGTTGGGTTTCCGTTAACGATCTTTCTGTTGGAAGAAACGTTAAAGAAGTCATCCGTACACTCGATGCTTTGCAAACTGACGAACTTTGCCCATGCAATTGGGAAAAAGGTCAAAAAACTCTTTAAGAGTTTTTTAAGAGATGCGGATCAATCGGTCCGCATTTTCTCTCTCCACGTTTGCCCGGCGAGTTGATTAGGCGCCCGCAAATAAATGTTTTAAAAATCAGTCGCATCGATTGATCGCCTCCGGTATTTGGAGGGAAAGGAAATGTTATGAGTTTCACGGATAAGATTGATCAAACTTTGGCAAGCGTTTACAAAAATCAAGAGACGAACGTGTATCGCGATCTCTCTTTGAATATTAAAAAATCTCTCGAAGAAGGAGCGCTCGAGGAAAAAGATCGTTATCTGACGCTCCTCGCCTGCGCCACCGCTGTCGGCCATTCTGAGTTAGCAAAGATGGCCAGGGAGATTTTAACTTCTCTGGATGTTCCGGCAGAACATATTCAAGAAGCCTCCGAGAGCGCTGGCATTATGGGAATGCTTAATACTTATTACAAATTCAGAGGTTATGTTGCGAATGCGGAGCCCTATTCTCGAGCTGGATTACGTATGATGACCATCGGTAAACCTCAATTGGGTAAAAAGGTCTTCGAAATGTTGGCTTTTGCGGTTTCAGTCGTTAACGGATGCCCAACTTGTGTTGGCAGCCACGAGGAAGTTCTGCTAAAAGAAGGACTGAGCCATGACCAAATTCATGAGTTGGCTCGAATCGCTTCGATCACAAAAGGGTTAAGCGGACTTAAGTTTGCGCAAAGTTTGTAAAGGATCGCCATGAAAGAATCAGCTCCACAGGTTTTCCGCCTTGAAGACTATAAAACACCTCCGTATACGGCAAAACAAGTGGAGCTCTTTTTCGATGTTCGCGAGAGCCATACGCAAGTGACCTCAAAAGTGAAATATGAAAAATGGGGGAGCGAAAATTCTGGGAGCCTTGAACTCAACGGTGACTTTTTTGAGCTTGTCTCGATGGAGCTGGAGACTTCTGCTGGTAAAAAATCTCTATCGGCACAAGATTATAAAATTGAGAATCATCTTCTAACTCTCACGGCTCTCCCAGCTGAATTCACATTAACAACTGTCACAAAATTCGATCCAAAACAGAATACGGCGCTCGAAGGTCTTTATCAGTCCGGTGATCTTTTAGTTTCGCAAAATGAAGCTCAAGGTTTCAGGCGAATCACATATTTCCTGGACCGCCCCGATGTGATGGCTGTTTATACGACGACTATTGAAGCCGATGAGAAAAGGTATCCGATTCTTCTGTCAAACGGGAACTGCGTCGAGCGAAAAAAAGTTGCTGGCGGTCGACATCAAGTTAAGTTTGTAGATCCATTTCCAAAACCTTGTTACTTGTTTTGCGTAGTTGCGGGTGATCTTGG
>JBFWYS010000163.1:0-7641 GCA_050186175.1 Pseudobdellovibrionaceae bacterium | reverse complement strand
CATACTGCAGACGATCGGGTCTCTCAAGAACCTGACTCTCAACAGGCCATATTTGAGAATCTATTTTTAAGTAGTTCGCCGGCTTTGACGTGGTTTTTGGCCGGCTGGTTTTTTTTGCTTTTTTCTTTGGCATCTAGTTAACTCTAACAAGAAATCAAGCTTCTTCAAGTTATTACATCTGCGGATGAACCGGGTTTCAAGAGTTACGTTAAAAAATGCGGCCTTTCCATGAAACATCTAACCAAATAGGGATCCATGAAAAAATTAATACTATCAATTCTATTTTTAACTCAGCTTCTTTCACCTAACGCTTATTCATTTTGGGCCGGATTTAATCAAGGTTGGATTCAGAATTATTACGGTGGCCAGTGGGTTTCCAAATTCGATGCAGCGGAGTTTGAGCGTGTCATTAGACTTGCCCATGAGGCCAATGCTACGCGCCTCCGTTTTTGGCTCTTCGAAGGATTTAATTCGGAAGCTATCCAGATGAAGAACGGCCGCATTCAAGGACTTCATCCTGATTTTCTTCCTCATTTACAAAAAGTTCTCGAACTTGCAAAACAGAAAAACATCAAACTCCACCTGACTCTTTTTGACGGAAATTTAGCTCGCTGGAAAGCCCCGGATCAGGCATTAAAAAATCATTGGTGGGATCTTTTGAATAATAAAAACGGGGTCCGAATGGATTTTGTTGAGAGGGTCTATTTACCTTTACTCTCGGCGCTTCACCAATCAAGATATGCGGCTACAGTTGAGCAAATTGATCTCGTGAACGAAATTAATGTGTTTACTTTTAGGGATTCGGACATTCGTTTTGAAAATCGTTGGACAGGCGCAAATCAATTTATTTGCGAACTCAAAAAAATAAAAACAGATACCGGTCTTCTTCCAAAAACTCGGATTACGGCGTCTTTGGGTTGGAGCAAGGCTATTGATTATGTTCTTGATGGCGCCTTGCGACCGGAATGTATTGATAGCTTTGTGATTCATCTCTACAATTTCGGTGGAGATATTTCTCGATGCAAAGAGCTTGCAAGCTATGCAAAAAAACACGGCAAGCAAATGATACTCGGCGAATTTGGCCAGGGTCAGCTTTCATTCTCAAGTGATTGGCTACAAAAGGAATCAACGAGTAATTTTCTTGAAAATGCAAAATTATGTGGCTTCGATGGAGCTATGGCTTGGCGGCTCTCAGGCGAAGAAGGGGGAGAAAAGTTCCTTTTTATTAGAGGAACTACAGTTCGACCTGCATACGATGTTTTCCGCAGAACTTCGCGAAGACTTTCGAGAGCCCTTTGATCAATCCGAAGCTGCGGCGCTGCGACCCGCCGTGTTCGCAGCTTTCGAGAGAAAAAGCGTAAAACCTCAAAATTTAAAATTAGAAAAAACTCCGGCATGGAAAAGTCGCTCTTCCAGAAAAGAGAAGAGCGACTTAGAAAGTTACCAGACGATGTGACGTTTGTAAGCTTGGCAACTACTGTCTGTGAAAAAGACAGAATATGTTTGGCCATCGCTGTCTTTGGCCCAGACTTCGTAGCCTGTCCAACCGCCTAAAACTCTCGTTCTCACAATATCCACGTTATAGTGATTTTCGAGCCACGCAGCTGTTCGAGTTTTACAAGTATAATTCCTTCCCCCGCCGTGATGCCCCGCAAATGCTGCAAATGAGGAGAGCAGCACTGTTAGGAAAACTAGTTTTTTCACATAACCTCCTTGTGTACCGTAGCGAACATTATGATTCGCTAGTGTGATGCGTTCTCTAAGGAACGATTTTTCTCTGAGAAGTTGCAAAACCAAGACCGCGGGTAACTGCAGCTTTAAAGGCTCGTGAAGATTTTTCTTTGGAATTTTGCCCCGCCATTTTTTTGAGCACAAAACTATTTCTGCAAAGCGCAGTCAAAATCGGTGTCACTTTGTCTTGGTACAGCCCTTGCTCAGCAGAGCTGCATTAGAAAAAACAACACCATCCTTAAGGAGAAAAGAAATGAAAATCATGAACGTCACTGCAGCTATTTTTGCACTTGTGCTCGCATTCGTAACTGTTAGCGCCCAAGCTGATCGCGGTCGCGATCGTCGCCCTGATCATGGACGTCCAGGCTATGGCCGTCCTGATCATGGAAGACCTGATCATGGAAGACCTGATCATGGAAGACCTGATCATGGAAGACCTGGCTATGGCCGTCCTGACCATGGAAGACCGGGATATGGTCGACCTGATCATGGCCGTCCTGACCATGGAAGACCAGGATATGGTCGACCTGATCATGGCCGCCCAGGACACGGTGGCCCCGGTTATGGATACATGAGCTACGAATACAATGGACAAGTAGCTGGCCCAGCTAATGGCTCACCATACGGAGTGAATCATTGCGGAACTGAATATCCGCAAAGATGTTTCCGTCGTGGCGAAGTTTGCTACGTAAACAACGGCTACTACTGGGATGGACTGCGCGGAGTTAACTGGTTCCACTCCTACCAGTGCCGATAAAACTCCTCCAAATTTTGAAAAAGGCGAGCCACAAGCTCGCCTTTTTTATTGTTCTCAACTTGAGCTAGACATTCTGTCTCTAGCCGCAGGTCAACTTAATTAATTTATCCTTGATCGTCCCCCTATTTCGATTATTCTTCGTGGGAATGACACTCCGAAATCCTCAGAATTTAAAAATGAGGCAAAGCCTTTTTATGGCCACTTTTGCGATCGCACTCGTGGTGCTTTTTACTTTTGTCTCCACATTTTATTTTCTGATTTACACACCCTTCGCAAAAAAGCTCGCAGATACTCAACTTCAAGACTCCTCTGAACAAGTTCGAGTTCATTTAAATGCACTGGTAAAACGCCTGGAGTCCCTTTCTCATAGTGCACAGGACTGGGGCTCCGAAGGTCTCATCGACCTTGATGACGTTGAAAAATTTCGTAGACTTTTTCAGACCATTCTTCTCAATGGCCCAGACATTTCTTCGGTCGTTGTGGCCGACGAAGACGGAAATGAAATCTTATTAGTACGCATGGTGGGTGACCGATGGATGGCTCGAAAATCCAGAGCCAAGACTTGGAAAGATAAAGCTGAGTTTTACCATTGGAGTGCCGCCGGTGTCTTAGAAAAAAAAGAAACACTCTCCTCGACTTACGATTCAAGAACCCGGCCTTGGTTTAAAACAGGACAAATGATTCAAAATGAAAACGAAGTTCGATGGACAGAACCATTTATTTTTAAGTCCACGCAAGAGCCAGGCATGTCCGCCGTTGTAAAGTGGACTGGAAAAAATGGCAAAGCTTATTATCTAGCAAATGACCTTCTTCTTCGTGATCTTTCGCGTTTTACAACTTCGATGACCCCAGGAATAAACGGAGTTGCTGCCGTATTTACGGAGTCGGGATTGGTTATTGGCTTACCAAGAGATTCAAAGTTTAACACACCCGCTGATTTTGAGTCGGCTGTTTTGAAAACAGCCGATGAAATTCAGATTCCATCTCTTCAAGAAGGATTTCGTGCTTGGCAAAACAAGCAAGGCCTCGACAACACTCTCTTCAAGTTTAAAGTGGGCAGAGAAAATTGGTTGGGGGTTTTTCATAAACAAGACATCGGTCATCAGGCTGTTTGGATCGGCACACTGGCTCCTGAATCTGATTTCTTGCCCAGTTTTTCTGATCAGGTTCTTTTAATAATGATAAATATTGTAACGGTTCTGTTGCTGGCTTGGGTCATTGCCACCCTAATCGCCAGAAAGTTTGCAAGTCCAATTGAGCAATTGGTTAAGACAAGTGCAAGAATCGGAAAAATGGATTTCTCAGCTCCGGTGCAAATCAAGTCTTCACTTCATGAAATCGATCAGTTAATCGACGCTCAAGAGAGTATGAGAAAACAACTTCTGCATGCCACTAATGATTTGCACGAAGCCAATGAATCTCTCGAAAAAAAGGTTCAGGACAGAACCGTCGCATTAAAGATCCGTGAAGGCGAAGCTCGTGAAGCGGTAAAAAAATTAGAAGCTGCGGCCAAAGAGAAAACAGATTTCCTTGCGAAAGTTAGTCACGAGATTCGTACCCCTTTGACAGTTATTACAGGGCTTAGTCACCTGGGGCTGTCAGCCTCATCAAATGAAAAAAGGATCGGCTATATTGAAAAAATTGGAATCGCTGCGACTCGAGTGTCCACAATTATTGATGACTTGCTCGATATTTCAAAAATGGAAGTGGCTAAACTAAAAATTAAGAATCAAATTTTTGATCTGAACGAAACACTCGGACAAGTCCAAAGAATTTTAGGTTATAAAGCCGAGGAAAAAGACTTATTCTTAGATATTCCGCAAGTTCCAAATTCTCTCTCTCAGCTCATCGGCGATCCGAATCGTTTATGTCAAATTCTTGTGAACTTGTTAGGGAACGCTATTAAATTCACCTCTCAAGGCTCCGTAAAACTGACAGTTACACCTTATAATCTTGAAAAGAAAAATTGCCGCCTTAAGTTCACGGTCGAGGACACAGGTATTGGCATCGCTCCTGCAGAAATCACAAAACTTTTTAAACCCTTTACACAACTTGCTAGCGGAGAACAGATCGCCGGAGGCAGCGGACTGGGATTAGCTATTTGTAAACAGTTGGTTGAGTTAATGAACGGAACAATTTCGGTCGAAAGCCAATTGGGAGTCGGCAGTAAATTTATTTTTACCCTTCCATTTGCGGTTATCAAAGAAAAAGCCATAACTGTACGCCCGCCTACTTCAAACTCATTAGTGGGCGTAAGTGTTCTTATTGTCGACGATCAAGAAACAAATCAGCTGGTCGTTTCTGAAATTCTTAAAACTACAGGTTGCAACTTTGAAAAAGCCGAGGACGGTGAACGAGCTATCGCAGTGGCCCGAACCAGAAGTTTTGATGTGATTCTCATGGACCTAATGATGCCGAAAGTTGACGGCTACGGCGCTACCCATGAAATTAGGCACACACTCAACTGCAAAGACACAGTCATCATTGCAATGACGGCACATGCTTCTGAAGAGGACAGAAGTAGATGCCTAACAATGGGATTCGATGCGGTTATTTTAAAACCTCTTCATCCGGAAACTCTCATCGACACGATTTCTAGTTTTTCTGCAAGATTTAAGAACCAGAAACCGAGTGCATCGATTTAAATTTGTTCGTGTATAAATATGCGTAACTTTTCCTTCCCGAGGGTCACCCCATCTGAGTCGAAGGACGAAACGATCGCAGCTTAGGACCCGTTCCTTCAAGTTCCTTATGGATCTTGCGTACTGACCATGACAAGCCCACTAGCATTGCACCCGATATGACTAAGTCGACGGCTAGTAAAACTCCCGGAATCCAAATTGCTGAGAATGGGAACGTGAACACCATGTAGAGCCCCAGAGCGAAAGAGCAAATTGAACTCACGAGACCCCACATCCAGAGTTTTTCAGGTCGAAGAGCCATTGCCAGCATCCATTGAGCCGTTCCGCTCACGATGAAGTAAAAACTTAGGATTAAGGCTAGGGTTAAAATTCCTTCTCCTGGAAATCGCAGCATCAAAACACCTGCGATCAGAGCCAGAAGGGATTGGAAAAAACGAGTGACCGCTCCTCTTTCTTTGCGGAGCCGAATGGCATGAACGGTTTGCACGACACCGCTAGCTAGTAACAAACAGGCCACCGCGAGAGTCAACCCTACCGTAGTTAACACGGGCAAAGAAAAAGCGATTACACCTAAAATTACGTAACCGATGCCGGCTGCCATCATCCAGCCCCAGTGGCGACCGAAACGGCTGAGTTCTTCTCGAGTTGGAGGATATTTATCAGATCTGAAAACTTGATCAAAAAAACTATGCTTCATATTTCACCTCATTGGAAATGGTTGCGATCAAAAAATTTTTGTGCAAATAGTGCTCCTCTGATTAACCGGTCTATTTTTGCTCGCAGAAATAAGAACGTGGAGAATCGGTCTAAAGACGAGGCAAAACTGGCTTAAGGACACGCCGCCATTCTCAAGTTTCTCCTCTATAGTCTTATGAAACACTTAGAGGATTCTTCAATGATACTAAGATTTCTTACCATCTTGTTCGTGATCTATTTTATCTCTCTGTCTTCTCGTGGGACTCTTTTTGATTTTGAAAATGGTGATTTTTCTGGTTAATTTTTGACTCCCCATCTTCTGCCGATCGAAGACCGCGGATCTGATGAAAAAAGTTCGTTGTCCCAGATATCTAACATCTGGCGGAGCGTGTACTTTTTGTCTCCAAGCGAGAGAACTTCTTTTGATTGTGAGCTTTGCCATTTTTTATCAGTATCGTAGCCATCAGCGACAGCCAATCGAACGATTTCTTCCGTTTGTTCGATGATGGAACTAATTCGCTGATCTCGACTTGGAGTCGACCAATTCTGATAATTTGTTGTTCCGGGACTGCAATCATTTTCTCGACAGAATCGATATCCCTGTTCAACGACCGGAATTCTCTCGTTGAGTTTATCAATGATACTCTGAAGGCCAAAATCAAAAGCCTGGTGAAAATTCATATCAGGTCGCAACCTCAGCATGACAGAGAGAGCGTAAGATTTATTGGTCATAAACTCTGAGCGAAACTGCTCATTGGAGTAATTAGGCATTTCATCTGATTCAAGTAATTTCCAACCTGAGCCAGATTTGATCGGCCAACGAAATCTAAAAAATCCACCGTCTGATTTTGATCGCGGCTGCTCTTCTTCCCAAAAAGGACCGTGAGCCAAGATGCGCACCATTCTTGGAAGATTTGAATCCATAATTAAAAATGGAAGCGCTCCCTCGGTGTTGGTCTTAGCTGTGCGATAAACAACACGAGCATGTCCTGATTCCGTATGGAGAATAACGTGATAAGCGCCTTCGAAAAGACTGTTTTTATTGATCGCGATTGAGTAGCCATCTTCCACGATACTATGAGTGTTTGAGTTTGCCGTCACATAATCTACCATTCGCAAAAACTTTTTATCTTCATACCACTCATCACCTGATGGCAACTCAGCCCATTCATTTCTCACAGAGTCTTGGCTCATGAGACGACTCGAACCCATCAATCGGTTCGCAGCCGGCAATCCATGCATGCGGGCAAAAATCCAACGAAGATAAATCGGAACATCTGCGCAATCAGTTTTAATTTTATGTTTATAAAAAAGATCAACCTCGATTTCTTTAGCAATCCACTCACCAAATCGGATCTCCCAGCTCCAACTCCAATCGCGAGTCACTTTCCACAAAGGTGCATTTGCAGTTCCGATAAAATCTTCTGGATTAAATGTTTTTGGCAGATACTCGGACATCAAGGCCTTACTTTTTGCTAAGGCTTGTTCATAACGAGAAAATTGAACCTGTTGGATAATATCTTGAAAGCCGTCGTCACCGATCTCCATCAGCGATAAGTTCCAAGCACCACCTTCCATGAACATAACAAGATACGCTTGTCGCGAGTTTGTTTGTTGAAAGCTCCAGTTCTTAGAAGTTCGATTTTCAGAAGTCAGGGTCCACTCAGAAAACGCGTAAGAAGAAAGAGTCGTCACGCTGAAAAAACAAAGAAGCATCTTCCATGAAGCTCGCATCAGCCCTCCCAACTGTTTAGGTATCATCACAATTTTTATATCTGCACAAAAAATAATCAAATCGAAATTTTGAGAAGCTTT
>JBFWYS010000162.1:0-7672 GCA_050186175.1 Pseudobdellovibrionaceae bacterium | reverse complement strand
GGTTTGTAACCAAGGGCTTCTGCCTTTTCTCGGCTCATCATCACAACCATTGCAGCCCCATCTGTGATCGGGCATGCATTTCCGGCTGTAATCGTTCCAGTTTTTTTATCAAAAAACGGCTTTAACTTCGCTAGAGCTTCCATTGTTTGCGTCTCGCGTGGGCCAATATCGGATCCAATAACTTCTTTGTACTCTGGCGCCAAGAAAACTGGAGTGATCTCTTTCGCCATTCTGCCATTTTTAATGGCAGCGGCCGCTTTTAAATGAGAGGCCAAAGCGAACTGATCTTGTTCGACTCTCGAGATATGCCACTCTTTTGCCAAAATCTCGGCTGTTTGACCCATGTTGATTCCGACAAAGGGATCCATCAGACCTTCCATCACTGCGATCAAAGGCTTGTGAGTCGTTTTTGCAAGCGGCGGAGTTGTTGCTAATTCTTTGATCTGTTTTAGATCAGCAGCAAGCAAACTTACGAGTGCTGCTAAGCGACCTCCGACACTCTTAGCAGTCGAAAGTCGTTCAAAAATATCGAGAAATCTTTTTGTCATCAAAAGTGGCATTTGCGACATATTCTCAGTGCCACCTGCTACGACAACATTCATGGTGCCAGACCTGATTTTTTCGTAGCCGCTCGAAATACTCTCCAAAGCTGAGGCGCAATTTCTGTGAACAGTGTAGGCGGACGTTTTTTTAGGAATTCCCGCATTGAGCGCCACGACTCTGCCGATATTTACAGCATCAACCGGATTGCCCGTATTTCCGATGATCACCTCATCGACTTCGTTCACATCCAAATCCGCGCGAGCAATTAACTCCTTGAGAGCCACTCGCCCCAACTCACCAGGATGCAGTTTCTTAAATTTCGAACCCGATTTTACAAATGGGGTTCGCACTCCGTCGACGATGACCACATCACGTGGACTCTTGTTTGACATCTCTCTGACTCCTTAAGAAATGTGTGCGTAAAATTTGATGGCTAAATTCCCAACTAGGATAACTTTAATACCTACCAGCTCCAAGCACTCTCTGAGTGATTTTACTGCAAGGCACCATATGCTCACCAACCTGATTTGACGAGACCTCTGCTTTTGCCTAACGTGAATAGGTGGTCTTGTTAAGATCCTTGTTTTTAAAAACGAAAAGAGGAAGATCGTGTCCCTAGATAAAGAAGCACTTGAATATCATGCTAAAGGTAAACCGGGTAAACTAGAAATTTCTTCCTCTAAACCCTGCCACACGGAAAGAGATCTTTCACTCGCCTACTCCCCTGGTGTCGCAGCTCCCTGTAAAGAAATTTTTAAGGACCCCTCCAAAGTTTACGACTACACAACCAAAGGAAATATGGTCGCTGTCATCACTGACGGAACTGCCGTTCTTGGTCTAGGTAACATCGGCCCTCTGGCTGCAAAACCCGTGATGGAAGGAAAGGGAGTTCTCTTTAAACAATTCGCCGGCATCGACTCGATCGACCTTGAAATGAAAACAAAAACCGTAGATGAATTTGTTGCTGCCGTTAGCGCTCTTGAACCAACATTTGGTGGAATCAATCTCGAGGACATTAAAGCGCCCGAGTGTTTTGAAGTCGAAGAGCGACTCAAAAAAATAATGAACATTCCCGTTTTTCACGATGACCAACATGGAACTGCAATTATCTCTGGAGCCGCCCTTCTCAATGCCTGTCACGTCACCCATCGAAAATTAGAAAACATTAAGCTGGTAGTGAACGGAGCCGGCGCAAGCGCGATCGCCTGCTCCAATATTTTTATCAGTCTCGGAGTTAAACGCGAAAATTTAACCATGTGTGATTCCTCAGGCGTAATTTATAAAGGGCGCGATCACGGGATGAATAAATACAAAGCCGCCTTTGCAAACGAGACGAAGGCGCGAACACTTAAAGAGGCCCTTGAAGGCGCTGATGTGTTTGTTGGCCTGAGTGTCGCAGGCGCTGTCACTCCAGATATGCTTAAAAACATGGCAAAGAATCCGATTCTTTTTGCGATGGCGAACCCAGACCCTGAAATTACTCCGCCGGCGGCTCGAGCGATTCGCCCCGATGCCATTGTGGCAACGGGAAGATCCGATTATCCGAATCAAGTTAACAACGTGTTGGGATTTCCTTCCATTTTCAGAGGAGCTCTTGACGTTCGCGCGACTCAGATCAACGAACAAATGAAATTAGCAGCCATTCATGCGCTTGCGGCCCTTGCACGCGAAGATGTTCATGAAAGAGTTTCGGCCGCTTACGGCGGAAAGATTTTCCAGTTTGGTCCTGATTATATTATTCCAAAACCCTTTGATCCCCGTGTTCTGATGTGGGTTGCTCCCGCCGTTGCAAAAGCAGCGATGGATTCTGGAGTCGCGCAAAAACACATTGAAGATTTTGATAAATACAAAGAGTCCCTTGAGGCCTTTCAAGGCCCGTCCAAGGTTTTCATTAGAAGTGCCATCAATCGGGTCCGTGCGAATACTTTAGCCGATGGAGGCAAACCGCCTAAAATTGTTTTCCCTGAAGGCAATAGCATCAAGATTTTAAGAGCTCTTAAGTCCTTGGTTGAAGAAAATATTTGCGAACCGATATTGCTGGGATACCCCGACAAAATTCATGAAGAAATGGATCGCCTTAATTTGCCGATGTTAAAAAACATTCAGATTGTTCATCCTTCGCAAGATTCCCGCTTCGATACCTATGCAAAAGAACTCTTTGAAAAGCGAGCTCGTCGAGGCGTGACGATGAAAGAAGCCGAAAGGTTAATGGCGGACCCACAATATTTTGCGTCCATGATGGTTCAAATGAATGAGGCCGACGGATTGGTTTCTGGAGCACAACTCACGTATGCGGATGCGGTTCGCCCCGTTTTACAAATCATCGGGACTGCGAAAGACGCGACGGCAGCTGGGTTAAACGTCATCCTCATGGATGATCGGTTTATTTTTGTAGCCGATACAACGGTCCACCTCAATCCGAGTGCCGAGACTTTAGCCACGATCGCCTCGCAAGCCAGTCGCGTGGTCGAGTTTTTTGGACTTAAACCACAGGTGGCCATGCTCTCCTATTCGAATTTTAACGGAACCCCGGGGTCCGAACACGACACCCCCTCTAAAATGCGTAAAGCTGCTGAAATTCTCAAAAAGAGACGCCCTGACATAAGGGTCGACGGCGATATGCAAGCGGATACCGCTATAAACCCAGAAATTGCGGAGAGAATTTTTCCCTTTTGCGAAATCAAGGGCGGTGCTAACATATTAGTATTCCCGAACCTGGAAGCGAGTAATATCGCCTATAAGTTAATCCAGCAGTTGGGAAGAGGAGAAGTCCTGGGTCCATTCTTATTGGGAGTGAAAAAATCAGCGAACATCCTGCAAAGGACAACGACTGTTGAATCTATTATTCACTCCGTAGTTCTTACGGCCCTGGAAGCACAACACTTAAAGGAAAAGAGAAAAGCCCGACGATGAGAGAGTTCATCTCAAATACGCACATTTCTAAAGATGAAAGAGCCATCGTCGTAGGAGTCGGTCTCAAAAGTGAGGCCTACACTGAAATCAAAGAAAATCTTGTTGAACTCGAAGATTTGTGTCGAGCTGCCGGAGCCGACGTTGTGGGATCTCTCACCCAAGTCATGCAGGCCTACAACCCGGCCACGCTTATAGGTTCCGGAAAAGTAGATGAAATCAAACAGATGGTTGAAGAGTCTCAAGCGAAGCTTGTTATTCTCGATCATCAACTCTCGGGCGTTCAATCAAGAAACTTAGAAACAGCTATTGGTTGTCGGGTTCTTGATAGAAACCAACTTATTCTAGATATTTTCGCTCAACGGGCGCAAACTTTTGAAGGAAAACTTCAAGTAGAACTTGCACAATTGCTCGACCAGATGCCGCGAATGGTAAATGCCTGGATGGGCTCTCTTTCTCGGCTCGGTGGTGGTATCGGAACAAGAGGCCCTGGCGAAACCGCTCTTGAAAGTGACCGCCGAAGAATCCGCGAGAAGGTGTCGTTAATTAAAAAGAAATTAGAAACGGTTCGTAAGAATCGTGCCCAGCATAGATCTTCGCGGCGTCGTCACGAAATTCCAAGCTTTGCGTTGATCGGCTATACGAACTCTGGAAAGAGCTCGCTCCTCAATCGCCTCACTGGTTCACAGGTTCTCGCGAAGAACATGCCCTTTGCGACACTAGACCCCACGACTCGCAAAATCTTTTTATCCGATGGACCTGCTTCGGTTGTGACCGATACGGTGGGATTTATACGCAAGCTTCCCACTCAGTTGATCGAAGCTTTTAAAGCAACTCTCGAAGAGAGCGCTGAGGCGGATATTCTAATTCACGTCATTGATTTGTCTTCACCTCACATGCAAAGGCAAATTGAGACCGTCGAAACTTTGATTGAAGAATTTGGCTGGCAGGATAAACCGATTATCCATGTTTTTAATAAGGTCGATGCAGCTGGCATTGAAAAACAATTTCAGGTTCGCCACTACCCACGCGTTTTTGTCAGCGCTCTGACAGGCCAGGGCTTTGATCAACTTAAAGCCCTGATGACCGAGACGATTTCAGGAATGCAAAGCGATGTTCAACTTTACTTCCCGCGAACTCAGGAACACAGAATTTACGAACTCTCTCGCGAGACTCGAATCATCCGAAAAGAACCGGCGACTGAGGGCACTGTGTGTTATGCACAACTGACACCGATTTTGATGAACCGCTGGCGAGATTATTTAGTTAGATAGAGATCGAATATCCGCCTACCTGCGCCGGTCTGCAAGCGTTAGCATTCGCACTTTTTTGCTGGTTCTGGCGTGTGATTTTTAAAGCTGGCCTTTCAAAGGCCCAAGTTTGGCGGCCACCGATAAGTTCAAAATATCATTTGATCCAAATTGCGAACCCAAGCTAAAACCTCTTAAAAGAGGGGTTTTTATGATTCAATTCAGCGTTGTTCTGTTAAGTCTTTTAATTTCTTTGATGGCTCGCGCCACAGAATTCAAAACTATTGTCGTTTCTGAAAAGGGCGCGGCCGCGCTTGAATCTTATTCGACGCAAGTGACAACAGAATTGGATTGCAAAGAGAACATTCGGAAAGTTGTTTGTCTCGTTGATCCGGTTCAGGATGAGAAAATTCCCGTTAACAGAATTTGTCTTGAGGGAAGCGCTAATTATGCGCACTTTTTTGAGGAAATTCACGATGTCTTTCCGTCGGCCATGCAAAAAATGTTTTGCTCGTTGAAGAAAATTTATATTGAGAAGCAATTTTTTGGAACCGCTTATGCTGGCGAGCTGAGGAATGAACAGGGCGAATACCTGGGTGCCGCGATGGGAATTCGCAAATCGGTTTTGGATGAGAGCTTGAACCTTCATCAATGGGCTTCGTGGAAAGAGCAGCTTTCGTTTGGGGGAATCGCGGATTCTTATGCGACCACAGAAAATCTTCCCTTTGCGTTGACGCAAAATCAGAGACCTGATGTAAACGACTTTTTGTATTTTGTAATTGCTCATGAGTTCGGGCACTTCCTTGATTTTGCTAATGGCGTGAACAGAAGAGTGAACTGTCCTCAGCCGCAACCTGGGCAACCATGGCCGGAGTGCGAATTTGCTGAGGGAACTTGGGGACTGTTAAGTTGGGCGACCAGCGAAAAAGTTTTGCCTCAGTACGATTTTCCTTTGCGAGCAAGACTGTGCTTTTATAAGTGCCCAGCTGATGTGGTCATGAGTCATGAAAATGTTTTGGAAGTGTATTCGGGATTGGCAAATTCGAATTTCATTAGCAGTTATGGTGCGACCAATCCATGGGATGATTTCGCAGACAGCGTTGGATATTTCCTAAGCGACATCAATTTGAAAGCCTCCTATGTCCTTGATACCAGGCAAGGTCAGGGAGCAGAGTCCGTTCGCTACGATATAATTCAAAAGCTTCATTCTCCAGCCTTTGCATCAAAGTATCAGTATTTAGATACATTTATGAAAAGAACGGATTTAGCGTATCCGTAAATTGAAGAATCAGCCCCGTCTACTTGATTGTGCAAAAAAGTGCAGATCCGACTCCCTTCTATGCCTGTTTGAGCAATCAAGTAGATCTGTTTCTAAAAAGTAACTCCCAAAGAAAAACTGAGTCCGCCGAGCTGAAATTTTTCTTTTGCAAAGAGCTTCGCTCGAATATCGCTGTAGCTGGTTTCAAAGGAAAATCCGTATTTTCCTTTTTTGGGTCTGCTTTCAACCCCTCCCACAATCGCAGATCCAAAAGTCGTCGTCGAGTTGTCGGGTGTCAGCCGAGTATAAGCTGAATTCTCAGCAATATTTAGATTCACGACTTCACCGACTCCAATAATGCCAACATAGGGACGAATGGGTATGTTTTTTGAGGGAATCAAATGAATTGTGAAACCAAAAAACAAGTCGACAAGATACCCAGAGAACACGGACGTTCTCTCTGTTGCTCCATCTAAAAAGACTTCAGTTCCTGAGGCACTCAAAACGCGCGAACCTCCAACAAGACCCAAATATTCATTTCCTATTTTTGCGGCCACTTCAACTCCGTAGGCAGTTCCGTTGGTAGAAAGCGAACTCAAACGCTCGCCTGTAAACTCTTTGTAGACACCGCTCACCCGAGCGGATCCATCTGGAAAAAAAGCACCTCCGGCAAAAACTTTTTCCGAATTCAAGGTGATCAAAACAAGGCTGATGAAAATAAAATACCCAACCCCCACGACCTGGGAATAAAATAGATCCAGTCGATTTTTTTGCAAAGCTCGTCGCAGAGATCGCATATCTTTGTTTTCGGCTGCGAATGAAGCCGACTTAATTGAATCCCCGGAGAGAACTTAATTACAGAGCTTTCATCCTGAAAAATTTAAGGAAATATAAACTCGAACCCAACCTAGGTCCGGGACTTGCTCTAACTTATTATCTTTATTGAGGATTATAAAACAAATTTATGTTTATTTAGTTCACGGAGACCAAAACTCTTAGTCGCCGCAAGTGGTAACACCCAACCAGTTACCAGGAGTAATGTAGGCCGTTGCAAGAACTCCGTTTGCCAAGCGAACTGCCTTTTGTCCCCACGGAATTCCTCCGTTGGTCGCTCCGGTGGCAGCGGTATGATAGGCGCCATTGGCTCCCGCGACTACCGTACTCGGTAAACCCGATGGCATTGACCCACCGACATCGTCAACCATACGTACCGAACCCGTATCTAACTGTCCTGAGTTGTAGAGAACGTAAGCGTTTCCTCCAGCAGAGAAAGTCAGAGCGGCTGAAAGTAAGTTCACATTTCCGGCTGCAGATAATCCTGAAATTCCAATTCCGTTAAGGATTGGTGATCCCGTTCCGTTAAATGTTGGAGCTGCACTTCCCGTACAATCTGCTGTGCAATTTGCATAATAAAGTCTGTTATTTGTTCGATCATAATAGGCGATTGAAGGAAGCCCCGTAGAAGGATTTATTTTTACGATCGCACCTTCACCTTGATTGACCGCCGAAACCGAGACGGGTGTTCCACCATTTGTTGGCCAAGTCGCTCCACCATCTGTAGAAGCTGCATATTTCACTCGCACAGCTCCTGCACCTAAGTTTTGATAAGCGACAACAATCTTTCCTGACAAGTCTGAGTCCGCGCTCAAGAAGGAGGCTCCACCAACTGCTAAGGCCCCATCAATATCTACAGGCGTTGACCACTTTCCAG
>JBFWYS010000161.1:0-7675 GCA_050186175.1 Pseudobdellovibrionaceae bacterium | reverse complement strand
AAAATAACCGTTGTTCCGAATCCGTCGATCGCCTCAGCAAATGTCACCTTACCCGAAAAGACAGACTGAACATCGTTTCCAAAAACGGTTCTATAAAAATGGCCTTTGTGAGCCAGCGCTACCGATCTTTCTCTATCCCGAATGTAGCCATATCCTCGTACTAACGGGCCCGCAACAGGAGGCTGTAAAAATCCGCGTTGCTCAAAAAATGAAGGACGTGTTAAAAGTTCATAAAACTCGCGCGTTTCCTCGTCTTCAGCCGTGACTTTGGTTTTTTTGCGAAGAGAGGCCAGTTTTGCAAGATCTCGACCCTTAGCTATACGAATCTGAGCTAGCAGTTTTCCCTTACCAACTTGATCTTCTAACAAAGTCGTTTCCTTTTCCTGCAGTCTGGAAGAAAGAGTTTTAAGCAAGGTCTCTTGAGCGATTAAATTTTCCTTCTCCTTTTTTAACAACTCCTGCATCGCCAGAAACTCTTTGACCATTTCGAAATCTTTTTTGCTGACTCGCGAGAGAATTTTCATAGAGCGATCCAACTCACCTGCGCTGGTAACAGAAAACAAGGTCCTCAAAAGCCCCTGATTTCCCATTCTGTACGTCGCCAACATTCGATCCCGAATCTGCTTTTTCTTTTGGACCGTTTGAACTTCCAATTCAGAAATTTTTTCTGCATTTTTCTCAATCTGAGGTTCGAGCGCGATCATCTCAGATGACAATTTCGATTTGTCCTTCGCTACTCTACGCATTCTACGATTAACCTCGTAAAGGGCAGCCATAACTTTTCTTTGTCTATAGTCTTGACGAAGAACAGTCGTCTTTGCCGTCCTTAACTCCGCAACGGAGACATTCTCAGCAAGAGCCGAAAACGACATAAAAATTGTGATCAATAAAAATAAGGTCCTCTTCATCAACGCGTGACTCCACCAGTATTAATTCGTCGTACGCAAAGGTAAGAGCCAAATGCACCCAAAATACAAGCCATAAAAATCACCAGGCAAATACTCGGCACTGAAATGAAAGCTATGTTCGTAGCTAGCTGAGAAAGTGAAGTAAACTTAAGGCCATACTCTTTAAAAAATCCCATTGCTACATAAGAAACTGCAATTGCTAAAGATGAAGAAAAGAACCCCATCAGAAAACCTTCCATAACAAATGGAATCCGAATCCAATTAGCCGTAGCTCCGATAAGCTCTAAAACTTCTATTTCATGCCTTCTTTGCTGTATAGAGGATCGAATACTGTTTCCAACAACCAAAATTGAAGCCGCCAACAAGACACCAACAACAATCTTCGAGAAAAGCCCGAGGGATTCAATTAGACTTGAAAAACTTTGAATCCATTCCTGACCATAACTCACATCCTCGACAATATCTTGCGATTTTACTTTCGTCGCGAAGTTCTGGAGATTTTCGAATTTGCCTACAAACGCCTTTTCAAAACTAAGAACTAAACTCTCTGGAATAACCGAAGCAATTTCTGGATCATTTAAAAGTTCCGGCGCATAACTTCCAATTTGATTTTTGAACTCATCAAGGGCTTCTGTGCGCGTAACAAGACGAACTTCTTTTACTCCTTTTTGCGCTTTCAAGAATTGCTGGATCTTGGTCTTTGACTGCTCTGTTAGATCGTTCTTTAAGTATACAGTCATCTGCGACTGCTCACCCCAAAGAGACAATACTTTTTGCAAATTTATTCCAAGAACTCCGAAGAAACAAATGATAAAGAAAGTCCCGAACAAGACCGCCACTGTCGAAAATTGCAATACAAAATGTTTTTGCCAAGATCTAAAAATATGAGCCAGGCTGTTTTTAAGCATTTGCTGCTCCTGCGATTTCTCCATTTACGATATGGATTCTTCTTTTGCCAAATTTTTGCACTAATCGCTCGTCATGGGTGGCCACAAACACTGTAGTTCCCTGTTCCGATACCCGCATTAATAAAGACATAATTTCTTCGCTCAATTTGGGATCCAGATTCCCAGTTGGCTCATCCGCAATAAGAACTCCAGGTTGAGAAATCAATGCCCTAGCAATGGCCGTTCTCTGCTGCTCACCACCAGATAAGGTTTCAGGATAATGATCTCTTTTATGACTGAGTCCAACTTTATGCAAAACGTCCGTCACTTTTTTGGAAACAACATCTGGATTCTCTCCACGGATTTCTAAAGGTAAGGCGATATTTTCAAAAATTGTTCGATCTGCCAGAAGTTTAAAATCTTGAAACACAACACCAATTTTTCTTCGGAAAAAAGGCATCTCAGAATTTTGAATTTTGCTCAGATCAAATCCAGCAACACGGATTGCCCCTGAAGTCACTTTGTCATATCCAGAAATTAAGCGAAAGAGTGTTGATTTTCCAGCTCCACTCGGCCCGGTCAGAAAAACGAATTCCCCTTTTCCGATTTTTAAGTCGATATTCTTTAGAGCTTTAATGGATCCATTGAAAGTTTTGTAAACGTGAGAAAATTCGATCATTCTTCCATGATAATCATGGCTTAAGAAGTTGACCAGAAAGGACGAGGTCTAGAATTTGCGAATGTTGATGATGAATCGCAAGTTGGATTGCTTCTCGATCAGACCTAGGGCCACTTTTTAGTGCTTCCATATATGAAGTCTTGATACTTTTGACAACAGCGCCGTTTTTAAAAACTCGACTCACGATAAATGGATTCGCATGTCCCCAGTCTTCCGTCTGGACATGAAATCCGATTCCTTGAACGCTAATATCTGAATTCAATCCTTTTTCCATTAAGCCATAATCTAAGAAAAAAAATCGTCTTCGTCAAAGACAGAATCGTCGATTTATTTATCACCCCAAAACGTTCTACGATGAGACACCTCAAAAAACTGCACTTGGGGCCGACCTCGACAGATCCGATAAGTAAAGGTGATTAAATTTGATATTTTACTTATTTTACTTCTACTGTTTACAACAGCGTGTATACCTAAGAAGAAGAGTAGCTCTCCTTCTTCTGATGCGTCCGAGCTCCAGTATTGTGATGAGGCGATCTCTTATTCATCTGGAACAACCGTAACATCGAATTCGTTCTTCATTGCAAGAACAGTTGGCAGTGGAGGCTTAGGAGCACCTACTTCGCCAAAACCCATTCGCTATGCAGAAGTTGTAGTCACAGATTCTGCAGGAACAGTTGTTCAGTGTGGCGAGACGGATGGTTCTGGAGCCATTTCATTGGTCGTTCCGTCTACAGAGGGTACCTATACAATTTCTGTAAACTCCCGAGCGATGAACGATTACATTCAGGTCAGCGTTCTCGATGCACCAGCTACTAAAATGTATTACTCCGTTTCTTCAGAGTTTACCGTTGATGGAAGTGGCAATTCAGTTGTCGTTCCAGACATGACAGCACCTTACAACAGCACTTTAGAAGGTGGCGCCTTCAATATTATGGATCAAGTCTATTTAGCCAATCAGTTTCTTCGCGACAATTCGACTCACGCAGATTGCTCAGGCTGCACAGCGTTTACAGTCGCACCTAAAGCCACCGTTTACTGGAAAAAAGGTTTTAATCCAGGTGTTTATTTCGGCATTCCAGAAGATGTCGGGCTCAGTCTCTTTTCATTGGAAAAAGATTCTTCTAAGCGTGCACTCTATATTTTGGGTGGAATTAAAGGCGATACAGATAGTGTCGATACAGACCACTTCGACAATTCAGTTATCATTCACGAATATGGACATTTTTTAGAAAATAGACTTTCCGAAACAGACTCCCCAGGGGGATCACACAACGGAAACTTTGTAGTTGATCCACGTCTTGCCTGGGGCGAGGGATGGGCGAATTTCTTTGCCTCAGCCGTTCAAGGAAACCAATATTACCGCGACACCCTCGGAAATTCCGATGGGGGAAGCTATCTTCTTATAAGTTTCAACCTTTCCGCTACGGGGACTAATCGTTCCGGACAAGACCTTCCAACTATCGCAGGAGAAGGCAACTTCAGGGAAATTTCCGTTTCTCGCTCTCTGTGGCAAATATTTTATTCAACTTTTTCAAATATAAGTTTTGCATTTTTGTGGGAGACATTCACTGGCGTTACGAATGGCTTCAAAGAAGCGGATCTTCATTTTAGAAGCTCAGGAAAATTTTGGACATTTTTAAAAGCCAATGTCCCATCATCTTATCTGACTTCTGTGGACTCAGTTTTATCTGCTGAATTTCAAGATGCTGAAACCCAAGACTATGCAAGAATTTTACTGCCAGGCTCCTGCTCGCAGATTTCACTTTCGCCCGCCTTAGATTCATATTATGAAATTACAGAGCGTAGACAAAATCTAAAGCGTTCGAATGATTTTTATCAATATTATCACTCGGGCGGCACACTCAATCTTCTTCTTACCTACTCACAAACAGGCACCCCAATCACCGACTTAGATCTTTATGTATATAAAGAGGGTTACACATACGATGGCGCAACCTCCGATGAGCTCGTGACTTCAAATGTATCGACCTACCCTGAGGCTTCAGGAACAGGACGCGAGACCATTTCTAATTCGCTTGTGTCCGGAACTTACATCATTAACGTACGAGCAAAAACAAATTCTTGGGACAGTCAAATGGATGTCGGTGCAACCGTTAATTACCAACTTGAGTCCAATGGAGTACAATTATGTCCTCAATAAAAAACTTGCTTCTTAAGAAACCTCTATTTTCAGCGATTGTTTTTGCTGGCGTTATAGGTCTTTTTGTTGGAGGACTTTCGTGGAAAGTTATGACATCACAACACTCTCGCAAACCTGCTTCGGCTTTCAAAGCTTCAAAGGACTTTGCCCTCTCTGGAAAGAGCAATCGTTCCTTTGATGTTTCTCTCACCTCTGATATCTCTAAGACTTTCTCTGAAACCACCGAGGTAAAACTCACGGCACGGATCGTTCATATACGAAGTGGTTCTCGCGAAGTTCATTACAAATGGATTCTTCCTGAAGGCGTGAAAGTGGTAGATGGAGACCTTGAAGACTCTTGGGCAAATGTTCCCGCGGGGAAAGCTCTTAACGTCGATATTTCAGTGAGCGGATTTGATCCCGGTGAAAATCAGCATGTGGTTTTGCAAGCTTGGTATGTAGATCAAGGAGCGCGTTTTGGAGGAGCTTCAATTTTTGTTACCAAACCCGAAGAAACTCTTGAATACCAAACCGTTCAAAAACTTATAGAACAAGAATCTGAATAATCAGACCGGAACGACTTCGATCTCGGGATCAAATTCATCACGAATGATTCCTTCAATCGCCATCAATGTTCCAGATGTGGCCGACGGGCAAGTCCCACAAGCACCCTCGTAATGAACGAATAGTTTCTTTCCTTCGAGTCCAACAACCTCTATGTCACCACCATCCCCCTGAAGACCGGGTCGAATCGTGCGATCCAAAATTTCCTCTACCTTTTGCAACTCAGGTGACAAATTTTGACGATTCGATTTTTTTGCAGTTTGCATATTAAAATTCGGATCGTGTACAGCCATTCGTGTTTGGATAACAGCACAAGATTCTTGGCAAGCTCGATCAAAATCTATTGTCTCCTCAAAAGTCAATGTGATGACGTTGGAGAAAAAGTGAACCTGTTTTACACCAGGTACGTCTAGCAGATCCTCAGCCAATCGATTTCCGTAGCACTCTTCTTTAGCAGAAAAAGTAGCTTTGCCGTCGTTAAGAACAGAGCGATCTAAAACAAATTTGAAAGCACTTGGATTCGGTGTCGGTTGAACACGAATTAGAACTTCTTGGGAGTTTGTGGCTTCTGTCATGCAAAAAGCTCCTTGGCTTTCAAAATACCTGCGATAAGCCGGTCAACATCTTTTTTAGTGTTATAGATCGAAAAAGAGGCCCTTACGCAGCTTGTGATTCCAAAGCGTTTCATAAGCGGCTGAGTGCAAAGATGACCCGTACGAACTGCGATTCCCTGTTCATTGAGTAAGCTTCCAAGATCTGAAGAGTGAATCCCATCAATATTAAAAGACAAAATACCGACTTTGTCTTTAGCCTCACCTAAAACTCGAACGCCGGCGATCTTACTAAGTTCTTTAGTGGCGTATTCTAATAATTCTTTTTCATGAGCTTCAATATTCCGAAGTCCGATGCCTTCGATGAAATTAATTGCTTCGGAAAGAGCCACAGCCCCTCCAATATTTGGAGTACCTGCCTCGAAGCGAGTTGGAACAGAATTAAAAGTAGTCCCCGAAAAACTGACCTCAGAAATCATACTTCCGCCGCACTGGTAAGGAGGCATCTGCTCTAACAAATCCTTTTTTCCGTACAAAATGCCGATCCCAAATGGCGCAAACATTTTATGTCCCGAGAAAACTAAGAAATCACAATCTAATTTTTGAACATCGATCTTTCTAAAAGCCGCTATTTGAGCGGCATCAACTAATACCTTTGCGCCGGCCTTATGAGCTTTTTCTGTCATTTCCTGAATTGGATTGATAGTACCCAAAGTATTTGAGGCATAGGTGAGGGCAACAATTTTTGTTTTTGAGTTCAAATTTTTATCGAATGAAGACAAGTCGAGCTCTCCATTGTCTTTCACATCGACTGTTTTGAGCTTGCAATTTTTTCTCGAAGCCAACATCTGCCAAGGGACTATATTCGCATGATGTTCAGTTTCAGTAATAAGAATCTCATCACCAGCGTTTAGTGCCATGTCTCCGTAAGACATCGCAACCAAATTAATGCCCTCAGTAGTGCCTCTGACAAAAACCAACTCTTCGGCCGACACGGCATTAATAAATTTCTTTACGTTATTTCTGGCCTGTTCATAATAATGCGTCGCCCGATCCGATAAAAAGTGTGCGCCTCGATGAACATTTGAATTTTCAAATTTGTAGAACTTTTCAATTCTCTCAATAACTTGATTCGGTTTCAATGAGGTGGCCGCAGAGTCCAGGTAAACTAATTCCTTACCGGAAACTTTTGTCTCAAGAATTGGAAACTGGTTTCTGAGTTCAGAAGAATCTAGGTTCACATCTTTGCTCCTGTGTACTCAGATACGATCTGATCCACATACGCCCGAATTTGTTCGTTTTGTACTTTGTAAATGAGATCGTACGCAAAACCACGACTTAGCATCTGAACACCGGTTTCTTTATCGATTCCCCGACTCTGCAAGTAAAATAACTCTTCATTATTAATTTGCCCGGTAGTTGATCCGTGAGTCGCCTTGACATCATCAGCGTAAATTTCCAGCTGAGGCTTGCTATCAGCTTCGGCGTTCTGGCTGAGAAGCAAGTTGTGATTCATTTGAGAAGAATTTGCCTTTTGCGAATTCTTGCGGATCAAAATCCTTCCGTCAAAAACGGCACGTGAAGATCCATTCAGAATGCTTTTATAGACCTGCTCGGTAGTGCAGTCGCCCACTTGATGATCCACAAGGGTATGGCTATCGCTGTGCTGATCGCCAGACAAAACTCCCAGCCCCCAGATATTTGCATGGGCCCCACTGCCTTTTAAGGCGAGACTAAAATTATGTCTTTGTAATCTTGCGCCAACAGATACATTCAAAGTCGAAAATTGAGAGTTTTCAGCAAGAGACACCTGAGTTCTCCACACGTGAAAAGCTAAATTTGATTCAGCTTGAAGTCGGCAATATTCCACTTTTGCCGAAGAACCTACAGTAATCTCAATTACTCCATTTAAGAAATAAGACGATGAATTCCCTGCATAAGTTTCG
>JBFWYS010000160.1:0-7756 GCA_050186175.1 Pseudobdellovibrionaceae bacterium | reverse complement strand
TTTGATTGACGATCATTGGAAACAACACGGAAACACGCATGCCTTCAGAAGAGAATTCCTTTTCCAACTTAGAAGTTGAACTTCCCTCTTGAGCCAAGGCACCTACAGAAACAAACAAGATCGCAACAACGCTAAAAAACAATTTCATAAACTTCCCCCAATGAGAGAAGACTAAAGATAAACTCTTCTCATTGCAAACAGGAAGTTTAGACCTGGACCTTGCGGATGGAGAACTTAAAAAGTTCCAGAAACCGAAAGTTCAGGACCCATTTGTTGATAAACGGTGTGAGCGTCAAAGGCGTGTTCGCCAGTGTCGCGATAATAAAATGGAGTATCTCCTGAAGCCGCCATCTGGACATAGGCAAGATCTGCAGAAAAATTCTTATAGAATTGGTACCCCACACCCGCCTGGTATCCTAAGTTAGGTCGGAAATTTTTGACCGTTGCCATTTCCAAAAACTTAGTAAAATTAATTCCGATCTTTGCATTAAAGGATTTTGTAAACGCGAGGGCGAAGTTTCCGTCGGCACGAATGGCACCAATATCTATTGCGGCATACTTGGATTGGATATACGCAAGATTTGTCGTCCAGCCTAAATCGTTAATGGGTAAGCTGGCATAACCCACACTCACTCCTACTGAGGAATTCAGGGCCTCTTTTTTTGAAGTCGCTGTAGTACTCCCCTTGCTATAACGAAATCGATCTTGTAATGACGGAGCCAAAAAGGAAACACGAATCCCCTGAGCGGCAATTGCTTCATCTCTAACCGGTAGAGTTGAGATTTCGTTTTGCGCGAAGCTTGAAAAAGGCATAACAAGAACCAAAAGAATTCCAAATAGTTTCATAAGATCTCCTCGAACCCCATGGGGTACACTCCAACGGGACTTAAGGCAAGAATTTACTTGCTAAGGAGCCCTTCAGGAATCTGTTCCTTTTCCTCTTCCTCTTTATGCTTTGGAGCAGTCTGACCGCGTACTTTATTGAACATACGATTGACCCATTGTCCGAAGCGGTACATGTACTCGAAGGCCGCAGGCACCACCAACAGCGTAAGGACCGTTGAAGAAATTAACCCGCCGATGATGGCAATCCCCATCGAAGTTCTCTGTGCACTGGCTTCGTTTAAACCGATGGCGATTGGAATCATACCTGCGATTAACGCAAATGATGTCATTAGAATCGGGCGCAATCGTGTTTTACATGCGATCAATAACGCATCGTAAATCGTTTTGCCTTCGTCCTCGATCAATTTGTTTGCGTAGTCCACGAGAAGAATCGAGTTTTTCGCTACAACCCCTAGAAGCATTACAACTCCGATAAGGGAGAAAATATCTAGACCTTTACCCGAGATAAAGAGCGCAATAACAGCTCCGCAAATCGCAAGTGGAAGCGCCAGAAGAATCGTGTACGGAGTAACGAAACTCTCATATAGAGAGGCGAGTACCAAGTAGATAAAGATGACACCCAAAATGATCGCCATCATCATATTTCTCTGGAGATCTTGAAGATCCTGCGCCTGTCCCAAGAACGAAGCCTCCACTCCCACAGGAGGAGGCATCGTTTTAAGCAAAACCTCCGTTGCTTTAGTAATATCGCCCAGATTCCCCTGTTTACTATCTAAGTTTCCGGTGATCATGATATAACGGCCTTTATTTTGGCGATTGATCTGCGAATAACCAACCACTTCCTTTTTGGCAGCTACAGATTTAAGAGGAATCATGTTTCCATTGGTATTTGGAACAAAAGTCGTATCAAACTCTTTTCGTAAATCACGGTCTTCCGCTCTCATACGCACACGAATATCGTATTCTCGCCCCTCGATCCGATAAACCGCTGGTGTCGTGCCCTCGACTCGTGCACGCAACTCGGCGCCCGCTGTTCCCGTAGAAACACCCACTTCTTCGGCGCGGACTCGATCAAATGCAACCTGAAATTCCGGAGCACCTGTTCTAAAGTTCGTATCCACATCCACAAGACCTGGAATCTTAGCCATCTCACCTACTAATTTATCAACATACGGAGCAAGCTCTTCTAAGTTTTGACCTCGAACGACTAAGTTGAACGGCTTTTGGTTTCCTCCGCTAATATCAACGTCAGTGACTAAGACAATTCCTTCAGACTGAAAAGAGGCGAGCTTTTCACGCATGTCGGTCTTTACTTCACCTGTCGATTGTTTTCGATTTTTTCGGGGAACAAGCTGAATATACATATTCGCCTTGTTCGATTCACTCAATCGAGTTCCGACCACTTTTGATACTAAAGAAACAGCCGAGTGACTTCGAACGACCTCTTCAACTTTGGTCGCAAGCTCAGATGTTTTGTCTAAGCTGGAGCCAATTGGAGTTTCAACTTGGACCTCGAACTCGCCATTATCTGGAGTTGGTAAGAACGTCGATGGAAGAAACTTCATTAAAACAATCGATCCGACAAAGAGGAAGAATGCCGTCACCAATATCATCCACGGCTTTTTGAGTCCCACTCTCAAAACCGCGACATATTTATTTTCTAACCAGGTTTGAAATCGATCAAAGCCGGCAAGCATTTTTGCTATTGGGCCTTTGCCTTTAACGTGTTCATTGGCACTCGCAAGGTAGGCCGACATCATTGGCGCCATCGTGAAGGCGTCAAACATCGAAATCAACATTGCAAATACAATCGTCAAACCAAACTGTTTAAAGAATTGTCCGACAATACCATCTAAGAACGCAATCGGACCGAATACTGCGATCACCACAAAAGTAGTAGCAACAACGGCCTGGGCCACTTCCATAGTTCCCTTGCGAGCCGCAACCATTGGCGACTCACCCATTTCCAAATATCTAAAGATATTTTCCCGCACCACGATCGCATCATCGATAAGGAGGCCCACAGCTAGAGACAAAGCCAAGAGAGTCATAATGTTGATCGTAAATCCGCTCGCATACATCAAAACGAAGGCACCAAGAAGAGAGTTTGGCAAAGCGAGGCCTGTAATAAAAGTCGATCGCCCCGATCCTAAGAAGAAGAACACGACAATGATACACAGAACCGCACCAATGATGATCGATTCGTAAACGTCGGTAATATTATTGCGGATCACGTAAGATCCGTCGCGCACGAGCTCAACTTTAGCGTCAACCTTTCGTGTTTCTAAAAACTGGTTCACTTCGCCGATTCTTCTTTTGACCTTGTCAACAACCTGAACAGTATTTGCGCCGGATTGTTTGTAGATCTCGAGATAAAGAGCTGGCTTTCCGTTTAGGAAACCGCGGGTGGTTTCTTCTTCGAGTCCTTCTGAAACTTTTGCGATGTCTTTAAGTAGAACCGCTTTATCACTGCCGATAAAGTTCACGTTTACGTTACTCAAAGAATCAAGGTTTTCAAATTCTCCCGTGGCTCTCAAGACCGTTTCTTTCTGAGGGTCATCCACTTTTCCGATTGGAACGTCTTTGGAGGTGGCTTCAATTTTCTGTGAAATTTGCAAAAGAGAAATCTGTCGGGCTTGCAAAGGTGCTTTTGAGACATCCACATGGATCTCTCTTTTTCTTGCGCCAATCAATTGGACCTGACCAATTCCTTCGACACGCTCGAATTGAGCTTTAATCTCTTCATCAATTAAGTCAAAAACTTCGGCGGGCCCCATGTTTGATGTAACGGCTAATCGTACAATCGGCATGTCGGCGGGGTCAAAACGGCGAATCACTGGATCTAAAATATCGTCGGGTAAATTACGACGAACATTTGAAACACGATCGCGAATCTGCTGTTCTGCCGTTTTGATATCCGTTCCGAGTTCAAATTCAGCAATCAAAATCGCAAAGCTGTCTAAGTTGTTTGAACTTAAACGTTTCATTCGCGCAAGACCGGAAATTTCATCTTCAATTGGCTTTGAAATTAATTTCTCGACGTCCTGAGGAGAAGCGCCTGGATAACCGATCTGAATCGACACAACCGGAAAGGTCACATCGGGAAACTGATCCACGCTCATTTTTGAGAGACCACTTAATCCCAAAACGATCATGAGTGTTACAATACAAATGATAAAAATCGGTCTTTTGATTGCGAGATCCACGATATTCATAAACTTTATGCCTCCGCTACGGCCTCGGGCTGCAGCATGTTTAATTAATTCAAATCAGTTTCAGCACGGAGAAAGAGACGGGCTTGCAAAGCCATCTTTTCGCGATTCACTTTGAGCAATAAATAGTTCAGATTCGCCTCATCAGCCTCTTGCTCAAAATTCACCACTTGGAATGTTGTTGTTCTTCCGCGCTCTAAACGCACTCTCTCGTTGTTGCTTTTTTCTCTTTGGATTTCATTGATGCGTTTTGCGATTTCGATTTTTTTAGTGAGCTCTTTAAACTCGCGATCTAATTGTTCCCAACTGAGTTGAGCATCGGCCAAAGATCTTACGGCTTTGTAACGACTCGAGTCCGCATCTAATTGAGCGGCTCTTTTAGCCTCACTCATCGCGCCAAAATCAAGAGGCATTGAGAAAGTCAGAGCCACTTTAGTTGTCGGATTATCTTGATCGGTAATTTTGGCACCCGCTTGACTCTGAGAATTTTCAAGAGAGTTCGTTGCATAACTTCCTGACAATGTCAGATCCGGTTTTAAATTTTCACGAACCTCGTCGGCAACTGTTGCCTTGATACTGGCATCCATCGCCTGCAAAAAGGAGTCGATTCGCAATAATTTCCCGTTCGAATCAAGTGTTGCCGGATAATCGTCAATTCTAAGGGGGCGATCTTTGTATTCTAAATCTGGCACCTTGCCAGGAGCGATTGCCAGATAAGAGGCGAATTTATTTTGAGCGGCTTCAAGCTGATCATTCGATTGCATCATCTGCAGTTCGCGACTTGCATTGAGCGCTTGGACTTGCAAAAGATCATTATACTCGGCGAGTCCCTGATTCACACGTTTTTTCATCCAACTTAAAAGTTTTTCGGATCTCTCAAGAGAGTTTTTGCGAATTTTATTATCTTCTTGGGCTAAATAATAATCCCAGAAAGCTGACTCCGAATCAATTTGCGCCTGTCCCAAAGTTAAGTAGGCTTGCGCTTTTTCGAGTCTTTCAGTTTTGCTTTCACGTTTTTCACGTAAGCGGGTTGCAGCACCGAAGCCATCTTTCCATAGAGATTGAGAAATCGAAACTCCAAGAGTCCCGGTGCCCGATTCTCTCTTGGCCCCGCCGGCCAAATCTAAATCCTGACCAATTGTTACGGCACTTACCGCCGCTTTTGTTCCTGTACTAAATGGCTTTGCCAATGTTGCTGAGTAGGTCGTGAGATCTGTTTGCTCAGCACCATTCTGTTGATTTGGTTTTTGGTCACTTAACTGACTCGCTTCGAGAGTGAGCTGAGGCGATAAAACCAAATCCCCTTTTTCTTTCCGGGCAGTGGCCGCCTCGAGTTGAGCCTGTGCGGCTTGATACCCCGTGTGTGTCGATGACACTTGTTTTTTATACTCTTCGATTGTCAGCGCAAATGCGGACTCGGCTATGAAAAGTGTTCCTAAGGTTAATGTGATGGCATGTCTCATACTAAAATTCCTCTTAAAAATAAGTCACCTAAAGCTTTTTTAAAATCTGATTCATTGTGCTGAAGCGAAAAACAATACGACTTGATCCACGAGGAATCAGCTTCTGAGCACATGATGTATCCATCAATGGCGTGAACAAGAGTCAGAAGCGCAAAATGGGGATTGACGTCAGCGCGAACAACTTTTTTCTTTTGAGCCGCTGCAATCATCCCCGCCGGCATCTCGCCAATTTTTGAAAAATTCTTTTCATGAACTTCGCGGGCATAAGGAAGTCCCGCGGACATTTCTCTTTGCATGATGAGCGAAACATCTTTGAAGCGTAATTTTTGAGTCACAATTTTATCAATGAGTTCATACACAAATTTTGAAAAAGTCTCTTTTGTTAAGTCTTTCTTCTGATACTCACCGATAAATTCTTTGGCCATAATCTCAACTTGATGAGCATGAGCTTCTAGAATGCCACGATAAAGACCTTCCTTGCCGCCAAAGTAATAACTAATCAAACTGACATTGAGATCAGCCGCCGCTGCAATTTCACGTGTGGTGGTTCCCTCAAGCCCTTTCGCCGCAAACAAAGGCGTGGCCGCCTCCATCAATCGCTCTCGTGCTTTAGGGTCAATTGCATTTGTGTTCATGCCTACACATTAAATCAAACGCTTGTTTGAATCAATCAAACGTTTGATTTAGTCTACAACCATCTGAAATCAGGACTTTTTTATAGTCTTAATACGGGACGGCGTGTGGTGTGGGTTGGTTAAATTTGCTTGGGTTATTGGAACGCTAATTGAACTGTGGAATGAGAAAAAGAGGAGACGAGGGCATCGTCTTCTTAAGTAAGTATTTTTTTGACACTGTCTGACGAAATTCGGAGCTTAGATGACTAAATCAATATTTCCATTTTTCCCTGGTAAGATCGGCGCACTTTCGGCACTCATTTTATCCTCAGTAATAGCGTTGTCAGGCTGGGCCCAAGAACCTAGCTATGATCTAAAGGAAGGCCATAAACTTCTATTACCTTATGTGAGTTCTTTATCAAAGCCTATCTCTATATTTCATTGGGAAAAGCGCGACACCAATTTCTCGAGACCCTTCAATCCTACTACTCAGGAAGGCGCCTTACGACTGGCACATGAAGCCAGTCAAAGCTTTTTAAAAACTTCCGGCCGTTACGGTTTCTATTTCGCAACAGACCCTATCGTTTCGCACGACTACGCTTATCCCGGGGAGGAAAAGATCGACACTCAAGCACCTTACCACCTCATGGTATTAAAAGTACCTACGTCGGTGTCTTTTCTTGTTTTTCCAAGTGAACGGGAGGAATCCAAGTCACTTTCGAAAAGGCTCAGGTCTATCGTAGGACAGGACTGTGCAATTGGTTTTTTCGGTACATATGGCCCAACAGGAGGTTTAGATCCAGGTTGTGACGAGTTTAAGAAGGCAATTTTCCAGAAACTCGGCGTAATAGGAATTCGCTACGGATGGAGACCCTCACCGATTTCAAGCAAGTGCGCCGGCAAAGACAGAAGCGCTTTTATAATAACGGATGGATCTTGGATCGAGAAAAACAACTTTAAATCTTTCCATCCCACCACCTCTGAGCACATAGAGGAAAGAACCCATATTCAGCAATTAATGGCCAACATGCCAAAACTAAAAACAGACTATGATAGAGGGATTCAATTACGACCCGAATTTGAAAAAATAGTAGACCGCCCACTCTGGGACGACATTGAAATCAAGAAACCTCTCGATGACACCACGAAATTGTGGGCCAGACAGAATCTCCTAAATTGTCAAAATGATTTTGAACCCGTCAGGTAATTTAATGTCGCTCTAGAAACTACGACAATACATCTCAGCGCCGCTCGATCAACCAAATCGAGGCACAATTATCAGTTGGCAATTTCGAGTCTTGATTCAATAAGTTCGATTATTTCCTCTAGAAAACTGACTCATAAAATTCTCTCCAAACTCCTTACGGGCATACATCATATTGTGATTCCTGCAAACAAGCCGTAAGTTCTCAATATTCGATTTACCACCCTTTGCTATTGGAACCACGTGATCAATCTGTAATTGAAACCTTGATCCGCATTTTCTGCCTGTAGCAGAATCTCGATGAGAACACTTCCCTTCTTTCCAAACAGCTCTCTTTACGGATCTTGAGACATATCTAGAATTTTTCGAAACCACCACCGGTGCTTGCGCTTTGCATTCTTTCTCGGGAGGAGTTTG
>JBFWYS010000159.1:0-7808 GCA_050186175.1 Pseudobdellovibrionaceae bacterium | reverse complement strand
TTCTAAGATGTTATTTCTTGTATCATCCGGATGAACTTGTTTTCTGTATTCTTCGATGTCTTTTTTTTCACCACCTAAAACTGCATTCTGAACTTGATCAGAGAATCCTGAGGTCTCGGTCTGGGTTTCTTCGGTCGGCGTGTCCTGAATTAGAACCTTTTCTTCTGCCATTTTCAAATTTTGATCTGTGCCGGGTTGAACCTCTTCATTCGGAGCCAAATACAGATCATCTTTTGCAGGGATAGTAGATTTTTGAAATTCTTCGACCTTGTCAGACTTAACACTCTCAACAGGTTTATCCACAATTGTCTGTGTGGATTTCACTTCAACTTTTTGAGATTGAGAGACCTTTCCATTTTTCGCTGGCGCTGTTTGACGAAGCTTGATCGTCATTTGTGTATCATTAACAACATTCTGCGACGATTCTTGTGGTGTCTTGGTAGAATTAGATCGAACTTTGTAACGTCCCGATTCAAGGCCCGATTCTTTTGGTGAAGATCCGCTTCCCATCAATAAAGTTGTTGAGGGGTCCATTTGCGCCTGCGCCAGTGTCACAAACAGGGCCAAAAAGAGGTAGATAAAAAGTTTTAACATCGCAGTTCTTTTCGGTTTTTCAGGACTCAAGCTTGATGCTGATTTGACGCTTTTACAGTTCAAGGGCACAATATTTTAGAGGCTAATAAATTACTTGGGATGACAACTTGTATGCAGAGTCGACACCTTTCTAGAATCTCACTTTACGTTATGACTTTGGTCTTGTTTCTATTTCAATCAAACACGACTTTAGCCCAAGCTCCAAAAATCGAAGGAAGTTCAATTTTTGTTTCCACCATAGATCAAGAAGTCACAATCCAAAGTGTGACCTTCTTACCGGCGCTTGACAATATTTCAGGAATTTATGCCAAGCCACTTGAAGCACATTTAATAAAACTCATCGAAGATGAAAAGCAATGGGCGATCGTTGATTTTAAGGCTGATAAGAAAAGTCCAACCCCAGAGTCTCTGGAAGAAAACTCAAAAGCAGCTGGCGAAACTCTAAAGAACCAAAAAGCCGATGGTCTTTTCACTCTCCGCGTGACTCGCGGACCCGGTGGAGTTTCGCTTCGCCTTAGTTTATTTTCGGGTCAAACAGGGATCTGGCTCGCTCAAGAGACAATGACTGACTATCAAGGTTTTGAAACTGAAGACCTAAAAACTCAGTTATCGCTCCTTTACAAACGACTTCGAAGAAAAATGTCTTATCAGGGTATTTTGCTGAGCCGAACGGGCAACGAAGTTACTGTAAATTTGGGGTCTAAAATGGGAGTACGTACGGGCGATGAACTCACGGTCGTGCAAATTTTTAAAATCAACAAACATCCAAAATTCAAGTTTGTGATTTCTTCAGAAAAAGAAATTCTGGGCACATTAAAAGTAACAAAAACAGATGAAACTTTGAGTTTTGCAAGTATCTCGGCAGAAAGAGACGTTGGCGTTTTACGCCCTGGCATGAAAGTTCTCACAAAGGACTTTGTTATCTATCCAGAAAAACAAAGACCCGATTTGGCGATCTTAACCGACCCTGCTCCTCCGGAGCCGATGGAAGAAAAGCCAACATTCGGTCGCCTCTCTATTCTGGGCGGTCTCGGAATATTTACCTACAACACAGATTTAGAAACTACAGGCTCACTTAACAAGACTTCTTCACAAATGCCCACAGTGGCCTTTTGGGGAGAACTTTGGGTCACGCCACAATGGATTATCGAAGGACGCGTTCGCCAAAGTATTCTTACTTTAGACAATCCAATGGCAGGCTCTTCTCCGAGCAAACTTAACATTTCGTTGGGTTCGTACTCGGTTCACTTCGGATACAATCTTCTTTTAAAAGACGATTTCTTTGGACCGAAATTCCAAATGTTATTCGGTATGGGGAATTCACGAACATTTGTCGATTCCTCAACTCCGATCGGTTACACATCAACAAATCAGGGCGGAGTTTCAGTTGGACTTCGAGGAACTTTTCCGTGGGCAGATAAATCACCCTATGCAGCCGGTGCAGAACTTTTTATGTATCTAAGTCCGAGCCTAACGGAAAGCTCGAGTCGATCAGGTTCGGCAAAAAATCCAAGTATCAATCAATTTGGCGCATTCGTGGAATATAAAGTAAAAGAAAGATTTCGTCTAAAAGGTACACTCAGCTTTGACATGGCCACGGCCAATTTCAGAGGAAACTCTGATAGCAACGAAGACGCTGAAAGTCTTTCACAAAAAACAACTTTGCTAATGGGCGGAGTTGAGTTCCTGTTCTGAGATAAAGGCAGCGACCTCGAGTCGAATGGAATAAAAATATGAACAAAAACATTATTCTTTCTGAAGTTGAAATCACCTATGCAAGAAGCTCAGGCCCAGGCGGGCAAAACGTAAATAAAGTCAGCAGTGCCTGCTTACTAAGATATTATCCGCTGATGTCGGAAGGTCTCTCTGAAGTTGAACGTGAAAAGATAGGTCGACGTTTACAAAACAAACTAAGGGGCGAAGGCTGCTTAATTTTCAAAAGCGATAAGTTCCGCGATCAAACAATGAATAGAAAAGACGTCATCGAAAAACTCTTCGACCTTCTGGAGAAAAATCTAATCGACCCCAAGAAAAGAATCGCTACAAAACCAACTTACTCATCAACGCAAAAACGAAGAACCGACAAGAAAAAACACGGCGAAAAAAAGAAACAGCGTTCAAACAAGAGCTGGGATTAACCAGAACTATCGTGATTGCGCCATTGAAGAATCACCGACGTCATCCTTGCCGTCCTGTTCACTATCCTCCTCAAGTTCGCAACCAGCATACCAAAATCCCCAGGTCATATCTTGTTCAACAAAAGTTGCTTTTCCTTTTTGAGTATTCACAACCAATCTTCCATCTTTCGAACCAAAACATTCAATTTCATATCTTCCAGGTTCCACGTCCCACATAAAGAAGGTATCGCCGGCAGTAGATCCTTTAATCTGTCCATTCAAAGCTATAGGAACTTTTACTCCGCCCGCAAAATACCCTTCACGAAAAACATAAATACGGCTTTTATCAGGAGGCACTTGAAATTTTTTAGCTTCCTCATCAGCCCGCTGACTCTCCATAGGGACAGTTGCACAAGCCGATACAAGAATTAAAAATGCAGTAAAAAGATAAACACGAAAATTTCTCATTCGCTTCTCCTAAAGAGGTAGGGGTGACATATAAAGAATAGCCAATAAGAGTCGATGTCTACAAAGATATTTGCTTCTCGCAGCTCATTCAATAACACTTTATAAGTGGGAAAATTTATCTTCTGGGAAAAGTGGTTATTCTGGAGTCTCATAGTCCAAGCGATGACGGGAGTAATTCTGACATTCTGGGGTCCGCGAATTTTGTTCGGCCCTATCGACATCTATTACAACCAAATATTATTCGGGACAGAAGTTCCCCAAGAATCGCTCCTACTCTATAAATGGCTCTCCGGAGTTCTTGGTGCGACAATGGCAAGCTGGGCAGTTGCTTTAGCATTCGTCACCCATTTCGCATTCAAGAAAAAAGAAAAATAGGCCTGGAACTGCATCACAGTAAGCATACTAGTATGGTTCCCAATAGATACGCTCATCTCATTAAACTTAGGAGTATGGCCAAACGCAATTTTCAAGCTTGTGGCTCTCACAATATTAGCAATTCCGCTTGTGATGGCTAAAACTAAGCTTCAAACAAAACGGATCCCCCAACTCCTCCCCTCCATGATCCAAAACTCTTCAAGGTGAACTAACAATCCGTCGTTAGGAACCCAGCCTAATAAATTCCGTCAGCTACCTTTGTCACTTACTCAAAAGATCCAAGATTCTACGAATGATCTCTAGTCCCGCCGAAACTAGACCTAAAACCACTTTAGCAATCTTCAAAAAACGTCGAATCTTCTTCTGCTTGCCAAGCAAATTAGTATCCGGCATTTGAACCTTCCTTGCAAAGGAAGAGCTCGGATCCAAAAGAAAGCGAGTCGGGAAATCCAACTCGCTTTCTTGCATTTTTAAAGCCGAAAAATTACCAGCTATCTTTCTAAAAAATAACAGAGCCTTTGACTCCCTTTCAATGAGGCAATCAGTCCTCGCGTGAATTTCTGAAAATCAAAATCAGAAAATAAAAAACCCCGAGTTTCCCCGGGGCCTTTATCAAACACGAAAAGAAAGGGCTGATGATTACATCATGCCGCCCATTCCTCCCATACCACCCATGCCGCCCATATCGTGGCCGCCTGGCATTCCGCCGCCTGCAGTTTCCTTTTTAGGAGCTTCAGCGATCATTGTTTCAGTAGTTAACATTAAAGACGCAACAGAAGCTGCGTTCTGGAGAGCGCAACGAACCACTTTAACTGGATCGATAACGCCGTCTTTGATAAGGTCAACATACTCATCAGAGTATGCGTTGAATCCCCACGAAGCTGCTTTATTAGAAAGAACACGATCAAGAACGATTGCGCCATCAAGACCCGCGTTGAAAGCGATTTGTCTGATTGGCTCTTCGCAAGCACGTTTAATGATCATTGCGCCCCATTGTTCGTCTTCAGAGAATTTTGTTTTATCAATTTTCTGAGAGCCACGAAGAAGAGCTGTTCCGCCACCGGCTACGATACCTTCTTCAACTGCCGCGCGAGTTGCATTCAAAGCATCTTCGATACGAGCTTTCTTTTCTTTCATCTCAACTTCAGAAGGAGCACCAACGTGGATAACAGCTACGCCGCCAGCCATTTTAGCCAAACGCTCTTTCAATTTTTCTTTGTCATAATCAGAAGTGGTTTCGTCAATTTGAGCGCGGATTTGAGTTACTCGAGCTGTGATCTCAGCTTTCTTACCAGCACCATCGATGATTGTTGTGTTGTCTTTATCAACAACGATACGTTTTGCAACACCGAGGTCAGCAACTGTAACTTGATCAAGCTTGCGTCCCATGTCCTCGCTGACAACAGTCGCGCCAGTTAAAGCAGCAATATCTTCAAGCATCGCTTTTCTGCGGTCGCCGAATCCTGGAGCTTTAACCGCTACAACATTCAAAGCACCACGAAGTTTATTCACGACCAGAGTCGCAAGCGCTTCACCGTCAATGTCCTCAGCGATTAAAAGAAGAGGACGTCCAGATTTTACAACGCCTTCAAGAAGACCTAAAAGATCTTTCATAGAAGAGATTTTTTTGTCGTAAACAAGGATATAAGCATTCTCAAGAACTGCTTCCATTCTCTCTGCATTAGTAATGAAGTATGGAGACAAGTAGCCACGATCAAATTGCATACCTTCAACAACTGTAACTTCAGTTTTAGAAGTTTTTGCTTCTTCGATAGTAATAACGCCTTCTTTACCAACTTTATCCATTGCTTCAGAAAGCATTTTCCCGATTTCAGGATCGTTGTTAGCAGAAATAGAACCAACTTGTGCGACTTCGTTTGATCCTTTGATCGGCTTAGCCAAAGCTTTTAATTCTTCGACAACAATTTTTACAGCTTTGTCGATACCGCGTTTAACTGCCATTGGGTTATGACCAGCAGAAACGATTTTTGCGCCTTCGCGGAAAATAGCTTGAGCCAAAACAGTTGCAGTTGTTGTTCCGTCACCAGCATCATCATTAGTTTTGCTAGCAACTTCTTTAACCATCTGTGCGCCCATGTTTTCGAATTTGTTTTCTAATTCGATTTCTTTGGCAACAGTCACACCGTCTTTAGTGATTAGTGGAGCACCGAAAGATTTTTCGATGACTACGTTGCGACCCTTAGGTCCCAAAGTTACTTTTACTGCATTCGCAAGAGTGTTCACACCTTTAAGAATGTGTGCTCTTGCATCTTCTGAAAAACGAAGTTCTTTAGACATTTAAATATCCCCTTTTTTATTAAACTTAACTCTTAAAAAATAATTTAGTGAAAAATTCCGAGAACGTCTGATTCAGAAATCATCAGAAATTCCTCGCCATTGAACTTAAGTTCCGTTCCAGACCATTTCGTGAACAAAACTTTATCGCCTCTTTTAACTTCCAAAGGTAAAACTTTACCGTCTTCAGTAATTCGGCCTTTTCCAGTCGCTACTACCTCGCCTTTTGCAGGCTTCTCTTTAGCCGTATCTGGAATAAAAATACCGCCCGCCGTTTTTTCTTCTTCCGCCATTCTGCGAATGAGAATTTTATCGTGAAGTGGACGAACCCCAAGTTCCTTACCCATCGTAACCTCCTAAATCAAAAATAGATGGAATTTATATATCAGCACTCGCCAATATGGCGGTACTTTAGGGAGAGTCAAGGTGGGGCGAAAAAATTTTATTTTATTGATGTATCAAGAAGACTGGCGGAAGCCGGTCGCACTGCCTTCTGAGGCTTTTCTGCGGCGCTTCCTGAGGTTAGACTCTTTTCAAAAGCCGCCATAAGTTCTGCCATTTCATCTGGAGAGAGCTTACTGGCTGCATCAGCAAAGGCCTTTTTCTTGTCGGGGAACCGGGATAAATACAGAGCGAAGTAGTCGGTAACGGCTAATTCCTTAGCAATTTCAAGGCTAAATTGAGACTGCTTTAGTTGAAGTTCAAGCTTGGACATCGAAGTCTGCGGAGAAATCGTCTTTAAGGAAGCGGCTTTTTCACCGCTCATAACCTCATGGAATGCCACAGCAGCGGCTTGTTTGTCTGCCTTTTGCTTTTCCTGCTCGATCTCAGTCCGCGTGCGAGTGACGCGTGCTACAGCTTCTTGGACTTTTTGGCTCTTCCACTCTTTAAAGCCACGAACCTCGGCATTTTTAAGAATAAGATCCTGGGGAGCTGGCGCGAAAAGAGGGTCAGCTCCAGAATAATCTGGAAGTTCCTCAGTTTTTTTAGCTAGTTTTGCTTTAGATTCAGATGCAACTGCCGCTTTTGGGCTCAGAGAAGGCGTATTGGAAAGCTCTCCCTCGGCTCTAACGACTGAGCTAAAACTTAATAAAATCATGCAGATGACTCTCATAGAGAGCATTTTTGCCTCCGGAAACGTACCACAGCTATGAGCAATCAATACAATTTTCATTCCGCAAGACTTGGAAATAAAAATGAAAAGTAGGCTGTTGTGGCTGAATTTTGAGAGCAAAAAAGAGCCTCTGAAGGCAAATTTTGTAAAGACGAAAATTAAACTTTATCGGTCAAGGCCTCGGTGACACCCAGCTTGGAAGCCAAAACATTTAGAGCTTTTTTATTGTTAGGCCATTTTAAAAGACTCATAGCTTCAATATATGTGCACCACTTGTAGGCCTCATGCTCGTCTGAAAGTTGCGGCTTTTGTGGGTCAGATAGTTCTCCGTAATAAACCTGTTCGTATATAAAGAACGTTGCGGGTCTGTAAAGATTCAGCCAACGTGCATCCATTGGAAAAGAGTATTGCGCATCCAGTTTTCGAGCTGTGCTTAATTTGATTTCTGTCTCCTCAAAAACTTCGCGAATTGCACTCTCTTCCCAGGTCTCACCATGAAAAGGAGCACCAGTGATTCCCTGCCAAAAATGATTCGCTTTGGGAGATCGCTTCAAAAGCAGAAACAAAGGACCACTCCCAGTTTGGCAAAAAATCAGAACCTTCACTTGCTGAGGCAGGCGAAATTCCTTTGAGCCTTCGCCAAAAATCAGCTTGTCGTTCTCGTAAATCTTTTGCTCCATGGATAAATCTGAAACCATAAAAAAACGGATCTCCGGATATTCGCGCACCCACTGTTCATGATCATAAGCCTCTAAACATGTGACCCAAATCTGTGGATTGAGTCCGTTAATAAAATAAAGTCCCGCGACCCGATCTGGATTTTTGTTCAAAAAATTCTCTGCCTG
>JBFWYS010000158.1:0-7818 GCA_050186175.1 Pseudobdellovibrionaceae bacterium | reverse complement strand
AGGGCCAAAGAAGCATGTGCAAGCCCATCCCATGCTGGAGATAATTTTAAATTCGCATTAGTGGCCCTCTGGTAATACTTCATAGCTCCTAAATTATCTTTTTTCTCTGCCAAAAAGTCAGCGTATTTAAGTTGTGCCAGATCCGATTTCGCATAAGTGTCTGCTGCTTTTTTCAAAATTTGTATCGCTTGCTTTTCTTGCCCCGAATCGCGTAGAGAGATTCCAAGGTAGACTTGGTTTTCGGCATTGTTGGGATCTAAAAGCATTCCTTTGTTGCACCATTTTCGAGCGGTATCTAAAAACCCGTCTTGGCTATCGAGTCGACAAAGCGACGATACGAACTCTGGTTTTTCTCCCATGAATTTAATCATATCTAAATATAGAATTCGGAGTTCATAGTTATTTTTGGTATTTTCGTAGACTTGAATGAGGCCTTTGTACGCCGGTAAATAATCTTTTTTTCCAACAAGAGCATTTCTAAAACTCAATGCTGCTTCGTCATTATTTTTTGGAGTGGCATTGAGATGAGTTTGCCCTAGAAGAACTAGGGCTTCGTAGTCTTTATCATTCTCGGCGATGACGCTATTGAGAACTTGAACTTGCCCAGAAGTATTGTTGGTTTTCATGTAAGCGTTTGCGAGTAATAATTTTCCTTTGCGATTGAGGGAAACGGCTTCTGTTTTCAATAGGTTGACGACATCTGTCCACTTTTCTTCTTTAGCTAATTTTTCAGCGTCTTTCACTCGATTCATTTGCGAGTGGCCAGAGGTTCCCAAAAATATCACCAGAGGGAATATAACCCATTGAAAACATTTAAATAAAAATCGTAAATCGGCCGATATACGCATAGGGATGATTCATTATTGCCCAGGCGTGGGGACCAACGCATCAAAAAAGCGTAATATCAGAATCTTGTCCAATTCCAAAGGACAGGGAACTGTTGAATACATTCTAATTTTGGTCGTTTCGGTCGCGCTAGTTCTAGGTCTAGCTACCCAGCTCTACACACCCGTTCGTAATTGGGTGGCAAATTATTTCGGCGAATATCTCCAATGCCTTTTGGAAACCGGAGAACTTCCTTCGATGGGAAGCGCTCCGAACCGAAAGGGAATTTGTAATACAAGCTTTAAGGCTTTCACCATGGGAGAAGGCCGTCCTTACGAAGGATCTGGAGCTAGTAAGAGTTCGGGACAGGCAAATAAAGGAAGGGAAGAAAAAAAAGCCGAAGAAGGTAAGAGCGAATCGGGTGAAGCTTCGAAGAGTGTGGGCGAATCTGGTTCTTCGCGAGGAAGAAGGTCCGGAAGTGCATTTCCAGATACGGCGAGCGGAGGAGGAGGCGCTGACCCCAAAAAAAGAAGAACAGATGAAACATATACGGGTTCTGTGGGCCTTTACACCCCAGGCTCTTCGGTCCTCGATAAGGTTGAACGCCAAAGAAAAAGTCAGTATCTGGGCATCACAGGCCTAACCCAACAAGAAAAAGAAAAAGTCGAAAAGGAACGTTTAAAAACTAGAAAAATTGCAAACGATTCTGGTCAATTCCGAGCTAAGAAAAAAATGCGTGTTCAGAGGATATTTGAAACAAAAAAAGAAGTCGCGCAAGAGAGCGCAAGCGGCATCGGCGAGTGGCTTCGTATCCTACTGATTATATTGATAATTATAGCCATTCTATTCTTCCTTTTGGGACAGGCAAATCAGATTACAAAATCTTGGGAAAAATAGTTCTGTTTGGTGTCATTTCAGCCCAAAGAAATTCTTACACTTTTTGGAGAGCAGATGTTTTCAAGATTGCCACTCTCTCTGTTCTGTTCCATAAGAGCCTTCCGGTTTGAGAGGGAGGATGAAGGATGGAGACGATCTTTGAGATCAATCGGCGACGCACATTTAACGCCGAACAAGTGGATGAAGTACTACCTCTTATTTACCGAATCACTGAAGTCTCTAGCCGCGAAGTTCAGTCTCTCATCAATCGAATGGATGCTTTGAATGGACAAAATGAAAAAGCGATCCTCGAAATCGAAGGCGAAATAAACGAAGTTATTAGCAAATGGCAGGCAAAAGTTGAAAAATTGGGCGGCTTGCCGAAAGGCCTTTGGATTGCTGACTTTGACTCGGGAGAGGGTTATTATTGCTGGAAATTCCCTGAGCTTCAGATTCAATATTGGCATGGTTACCAAGATGGCTTTACGGGGAGACGGAAGATCGAAACATGCGAATAGCGCTCGCACAAATTAATTCAACTCTCGGCGATTTCGAAAACAACTCTAAAAAAATTATTGAATACTGTGAACGAGCTAAAGAAAAGAACTGCAGCCTGGTTCTTTTTCCTGAATGTGCTCTCTTTGGTTATCATCCCTTTGATCTTTTAGAACGACAGTATGTTGTTTTTGAACAAGAAAAACACCTAAAACAGATCGAAAAGAAACTTCCAACAGGAATTTCTGCGATTGTTGGTCTCATTACAGTAAATAAATCAAAAAAAGGCCGACCATTTTATAATTCCGCAGCTCTTTTACAAAAAGGAAAGAAAACAAGATTCTTTCACAAGAACTTGCTCCCGACGGGTGACGTCTTTGATGAAGCTAGATTTATCGAACCAGGCGATGTAACTAAGAATATTTTTAAGCTCGGAAAATATAAAATTCTAATGACGATTTGTGAGGATATCTGGGCATGGCCGAATTCAAAAGGTCGAAGTCCTTATAAGGAAAATCCTCTAGCGAAAATGAAGAAGCAAAAGATCGATCTGGTTTTAAATATGAGTGCTTCTCCGCATTTCATTGGAAAGCTTAAGCAGAGAAAAAGAGTCGTGTCGGTTACCGCTAAGTTTTTTAAGGCACCTACAGTGTATGTGAATCTTGTCGGCGCGCAAGACGAACTTATTTTTGATGGCCAAAGCTTTGTCGTCAGCGAAAAGGGAAAGGTCATCGGAAATTGCGCTGCATTTATGGAAGACCTTAACATTCTTGATTTGTTGACGAGCGAATCAGGACGAAGACCAGATATTGAGACTGATGCTGAGGAATTGAGGCAAGCCCTTGTTTTAGGGATTCAAGATTTCACGCAAAAAACAGGATTAGGAAAAGTTCACTTAGGACTTTCTGGTGGAATTGATTCGGCGGTTGTTGCAGCTTTGGCAGTGGATGCACTTGGACCAAACAAGGTTGTCGGATTCGGATTGCCAGGTCCTTACAATGATCCTCGCAGCTTAGACATTGCAAAAAAATTGGCCGATAATTTAGGAATCAACTTTCATAAAGTTTCTATATCAGAAACTTTTGAAAATCTAAAAAATACCTTGGACTCCGTTTTCACTTTAGGCCCTGCAAGTCACGTGCATGAAAATCTGCAAGCTCGAATTCGCGGAATTATTTTGATGGCGTATTCAAACAAGGAAAATAGTTTGTTGCTTGCAACTGGGAATAAGAGTGAGTACTCCACAGGATATTCCACATTGTATGGAGATATGTGTGGGGGTTTAGCGCCCATTGCGGATCTTACAAAAAAACAAGTTTATCTATTAGCCGAGCACTATAACCGTGATCGCGAATTAATTCCGAAGTGGATTATTACACGTCCGCCAAGCGCAGAACTCAGACCCGACCAAAAAGATCAGGACACCTTGCCACCATACGATGATCTCGATGCAGCTGTCATAAAAATCGTGGAGAATTTTGCGCCTGCAAAAACCGCGACAGAAAAATGGCTAGTGGAAGCTGTTTTCAAAACAGAATTTAAGAGATGGCAAGCGCCACCAATTCTAAAAGTCAGTGCACATGCCTTTGGTCGTGGACGAAGATATCCCGTCGTAAACAAAGCCCCAAAATACTAACCCCAAAAGGTACGCCGTACCTTTTGGATAGGCGGAGAGTCAAAATAGGGGTCATTTAATGTTGAGTACTGACTGTAGAAGATGCTGGTTCCCGCAGGTGACTCGGCTACGAGGTGGACGTAGTCGGCCAAAAGGGCGAGTTATTTACAATCGCCTTTTATTTTATATTAATCCCAATAGATCAAGCTGTTTGGGTTGGCGCACGATCTGCGGAAAGCGAAGCTCAGGTTTTCCCGTCAGCGCTATCAAAGACTGAACTGCAGGAAGCTGTCCATTCACAGTCATTCTCTTTACGATGTGATCAAAAAGTTGGGCGCAATAAGAAGCATCTTCTTCGGCTCTGTGGAATCCTGCTGATGGAATTTTTAAATGCTGAACTAAAGTTCCAAGTTTGTAATTCATTAAACCAGGAAAAGCTTTTTTGGAAAGAGCAAGCGTATCAAGGATGATCCCCTTAGGAGATTGTGTCTCATGTTTTTTAATATCTGCGATCAAAAAGCTCGCATCGAATGAGGCGTTGTGTGCGACCATTAAATCTTCGCCGCAAAACTCTGCAAAAGAGTCGAGGAGAGTTTCGATTTTGGGTTTGCCGGCCACCATTTCGTTGAAAATTCCATTTACGGCTGACGCTCCAGGAGGAATTGGACGGCAAGGATCTACCAGGGTTGAGTAGACAGCATCGACTTGACCATTCACAAACCGGACGGCTCCGATTTCTACGATTGCGTCTACGCTTGCCACTGTCCCTGTAGTTTCTAAGTCAAAAGCAATAAATCTCATAGGCTACAAATTGTCTCCCTCTATAAGAAGTGATACACAAGGGGTATAGCGGTTTCAACAATGAAATCCGCTTTTTGATAGGATTTAAAGTGGCTGCTAAGTCACCTAAACACATGGTTTTTTGGCCTGATGCAAGGCGCGTGGAAATCGACGAAACACAAACCATTCTTGAAACTGCGATCGAGAATCGGATTGATCTCGAGCATTCTTGTGGTGGTATGGGAAGTTGCGGAACGTGCCGCATTTTTGTGGAAAAAGGTTTAGAGAAATTCGATCCACGAAATGAAATTGAAATGGATATTGCAGAGGATCGCAAATTTCTTCCCGAAGAGCGTTTAGCTTGTCAGAATCATGTTTTTGAGGGACTTGAAGTTAAGGTGCCTCGACAAAAAAAGGATTAGAGTAAATCCACGAGAACCATCTTCCTGAATCCGGATAGGGCAGATTTGGCTTTACTCTGACCAACACACGATATGTGCCAACAGCATCGACTATTCTTTCAAAAGATTCTTCTTTAAAAGTTTCAATGGCCTCACCATTCTTATAAAGAATCGTTTCAAATTTTACATCGGGTTTAGAAGGCAATTTCACTTCTAGTTTTAAAAAAGAAGAGAATGGAATTTTGGCTCCCATCAGATATTCTTTTTCTTTGCTTTTCATCACGGCTACAAATCCTCGCGGTTCGCCCAGAAGATCGAAGCTCATATAAAAATTTCCTCTTTTTAGAGCCGTAAATATTTTTTGACGATCACTCGCCCCGTTACCTGTAAGTTCAGATTTTAGAAGAACGTGATTCGAGGCCACTTCAAAAGTTTTTTCATATGAAGGAAAACGCAAAAAATAGTTAGCCATCGGAACGGCCTTAGCCGTAGCGTCACTTCCTAAAAATCCAATGGTCGAATGTTTCTGAGACAATTCATCCCATAAATCAAATTCAGGACGGGGTTCGACAAAGAGACGGATGAAAGAAAGTTTAGCATTAAAAGGATAAATCAAAAGACTCCAGATACCAGAAAGTTTAGAGCGATCCCAAGAATCTTTTAATACACTTTTTAAATTGATCGGTTCTATGCCATCAAGGCCGTGAGGATAAGGACCTGTCCATGAGAATCCAGCTCGCATTGGGTGAGCCATCACGATGAAACTGTCCGCCGAGGCCGATTTATCCTGAGACAAATAATCAGTAAACTGAATTTGGCCTTCACCCACCGAACTTGGTTCATTGTTTTTGTTGAGATCATAAAAGATCAATCGGGAATCTAAATAGCTATATTCCCCTGAAGAAAACACAAGAAGATTTCCATTATAACCTTCGAGATTTTCCGGTTTTTGGAAGAGATTGAGATCGGTAATAAAAATAAAATCTAACCCTGCAAGCTTTGCCTCTTCGATAATTTCTGCATAAGTTCCGCTGCCAATTCCGGCGCTAGAGTGCACGTTGATGACGCCGCGATAATCGTAATAGCCAGCGGGATGTTCCTTCTTAATTTGCGCTGGGAGAACGCGCAAATCGTACTGGGAAACGATGAATCCTCCCAGAAAGTAGAGAAAGATCGTTAGCATGAAGACGAAGAAAAGTCGGACCATTGATTCACCTCAATAATCTCAATATCGTCTTTAAGTTTTCGCACACATCGCCACTTAAGACCACGTTCATTTACCCATTTTGGCAATTGTTGTGAAGAATGACGAATCACATAAAAATGACTCTGCGGAATTGATTCTGGGCGCATATCATAAAAATCAAAGCGGCTCATGCCGTTGAGTTTATAAATGGGCCTTTTACCTTCGTACCACAGTTGCGAAGCCATTTGGTAGGAGCTAGCGTAAACAGGAGAGAGATCTCCAACTTCCTTGGCGAGGCCTTGATATTTTTTCGATTCTAGAATTTTTCCAGGTAAATGGGCAGATCCATTGAAAAATAAAATGCAGGTCGTAACAATAAGAATTGCCCAAGTAGCCATTTTTATCGACGCCCATTTCAAATTTGGAATCGCCAAAGCTGCAAGAACAAAAAGTGAAGGATACCCAAGAACCGGCCAGTTCATTTCAACTATTCCACGAAAAGAAGTGAAGAAAAAGAATAACAGCGGACCCCATCCAAAATAATGATGGATTCGCAGAGGCTCGGGTGTGTTGATTTTAAAAGTAGTTTTTACGGCGAAGTAAAGAACTAGCGGAAATACCAGCAGAAATTGTCCAAGAAGATACCCTGCGGTCCAATCAACTTTCCATTTCTCTCCACCGAGGCCATGGTCAATTTGAAAAAGAAAAGAAATCCAATCGTTTTGAGAATTCCAGAGCAGAACAGGAAGCGAGACAAAAAGCCCGGTTACAACGGCTACTGAAAAATTTTTAACTGAAACGTCTCGCCATTTTTTTTCAAGAATTAAATAGAAAAGTAGGATCGGAAGAAAAAGAACAATATGATATTTCGCTAAAAATCCGAGCCCCAGACAAAGACCAAGTAAAAAGGCATCTAAAGTTTTTTTTGATAACAAAGTTTTTTGCAGATAAAACAGCGCCAGCGTCCAAAAGAACAGAAGAGGAACATCGGGCGTTAGGCTTGAATTTCCAAAGCCGATCAATGGAGAAGCACAGGCCAAAAGAAGCCAGAACATAATCTCATCTTGAGAGAGAAAATTTTTAAGCATTTTGTACCAGAGACATAGAGTGGCGACACCAAGAGTAATGGCGGGGAGGCGAATAAGTCCCCAGCCAAAATCAAAAAAATCAGAAACGAACGCAAGCCATGAAACAAAAGGAGGATGATCAAAATAGCTGAGCTGAAGATTATGACTCCAAACCCAGTAGTAAGCTTCGTCGTGAGCAAGCGGAACTATCGCGGAAATTAGAATTTTAACTAATAACAGAACCAAAAAAATAATTTTTGGTTCCAGCAATCGACGCATAAAAATCCAATCAAGGATAATTCAGGTTAATCGGTTTCCCGACACTTCCAGGTACGCCACGATCTCGCCCATTTTGGGTCACATTTATGGCTTTGCCTTCACTTGCAGTTAGCTTAACAGAATTTTTTGCTTTGATAATTTGAACTTCGCCGGGTTGCAAACTCATTTTGACTGTTCGGCCATTGTCGATCGTGAACTCGATATTAACCTTATCCAAGGCTTCGACGATAATCTCCTTAGTAGCACCATCGACAGGTTTGGGCTGCTCAGTATTTTGTGCTTCAGCTATTGGAG
>JBFWYS010000157.1:0-7892 GCA_050186175.1 Pseudobdellovibrionaceae bacterium | reverse complement strand
GAAAGTGCATACACGAAACCAGAACAAGCCGCCGATAAATCAAAGGCCATAATGTTACGTGCACCTAATTTTTGCTGAAGGACACAAGCCGTCGAAGGCATGACCTGGTCGCCAGAAACTGTTGCGACGATGATGAGGTCAAGATCTTGAACGGTCATGCCCGCATCTTTAAGAGCTCGCATTGACGCCTCATACGAGAGATCGCTGCAATACTGTCCCTCAGCAGCCATATGACGTCTAGAAATCCCAGTGCGCTCGACAATCCATTGATCATTGGTATCAACCAATTTTTCCAAATCCACATTCGATAAGATGCGTTCGGGAAGATACGACCCTGTACCTGCGACTTTTGTTCTATACATGATTAAGATTTCTCTTAAGCTTCTTTAGAAGTAGCGCGACTGATTTGTTTACCTTTGTAGTAGTAAGCTCCATCAGCTGCTTTGTGCGCGCGGTGAGGACGAACTAATTCGCCATCTTCACTTGTCGCCATTGCTGGAACAGTAATGAAATCATGAGAACGTCTCATATCTCGGCGTGAACGCGAAGTTTTCTTCTTAGGAGTAGGCATGGTATCACCTCAAAAATAAAGGCCCTTAACTAGAGCCTCATGTTCTAAAATCGAACGTCTTAAAATAATGAAAAGTATCAAAATTTCAAGCCTTTTAATTGGGAAAATGGATTCTCTTTTTTCTCTTCCATCACTTCTTCATACCCAAACGTGCATCCTTTAACGAGTTTGTGACACAAAGAGCAATTGCCCTCTTTGTCTTCAGGTGGAAGCGGCTGAAATGGAATGGTTAGAGCAATAGCTTCATGAACATATTCACCCATATTAAAATGGTTGCCCTTGTACTCTACATGCTCGGTGCCTTCGCTAGCCATGTCTGAAAAGTGATTGGGCTTTGAGTATTTTGCCGTTCTCGGCTCATCTAATTCCGGAAGAAGAATCTCGTGAAACTGGCCCTCAGAGCCCAATTCAAAGTCCTCGGCACAACGAGAACATTGCTCGGGAACATGAGTTTTAAATTCGCCAGTCATTTCAAAGCCCCCTGGCATCGGCTTAATAAAGAACTTAACGTCGTATTTACGGTCAGCGATTAAATCAGCGAGACTTGCGTTGAGCTCGGCAGTTTCTCGATTGCAAATATAATGGCGACCTTCTTCAGGGATTTCTGAGAGGTTGATAATCATAAGGACCTCATTTCTAAGGGGATATAGCCCTTGTGCGTTATAAAATCAACTGAGAATAATAATTATTCACCTTTGGTGAAGGGGATAAATACTGATTTTGCTGACACCTCCTTCTTTAGAACCTTGAGGTCCAGGAGCTGGTTAATGAGTTCTTGCCAGCGGGCTTCGGTCATTTCGCCGAGAGTTTCGCCTTTGGCGGTTTTAATGAGCTTTAGCTGAGCTTCAGCGCTGTCCTTGAAAGTCTCTAGATCCATTGAAGGATTAAGAGCCTGCATTTTTAAATTCGTTTTATCTGGGTTATGTAGATAACTCTGCCAGCCTTGGCGAACAGCCTGGGTCAATTTTTTCACTATTCCGGGATTGCTCTTCCAGAAGGATTCTCGGGTCACGACCACGGTAGTGTAGGGGTTGTATCCCGCTTCAGCGATAAGAAAGGTTTGTGGGTTTTTTCCGGCCTTTTTTGCTGCAAGAGGCTCACTTGTTACAAAACATTGCTGAGAAAATTGAGGGTCTGCGAGGAACGACGAAATTCCTCCTGCATACGGAACTATTTTGACTTTCGAATTGGGATATTTCTTTCTTAAGAATTCAGCGTAAGGAAGTCCCGATTGCATCGCGAGAGTTCCGGACTGCTGGAAAACATCACCAATCATTTTCATTTTTCTGTCGGCATGAACCATGATTCCCTGGGGGTTCGTCTGATAAACAGCAAAAAGTGCGATGACATCGGAACCGTTTTGCCGTGAAATCAAAACCTCGTCGGCACTCACGATTGCAAAATCTACTTTTCCGGCCGCGACCATTTGAACCGTCGGGGTTCCGGAACCACCTTGTTGAATTGTGACATCAAGGCCGTTCTGTTTAAAAAAACCCTCAGCTTCGGCAGCATAAAATCCGCCGAATTGGGGCTCCGGCTTCCAATTGAGCGCAAGAGTGGCTTTAAAACCCGCCTTAGGATCAATTGCCGTTCTGGCAAATGCAGGGTCTGAAAAAAACAAGGCACACAAAATCATAAAAAAGTGAGTTTTAATCATTTTAACCTCTCCGATTCTGAAGCGTGCCAGCGATGTAAGAAAATCCATGCGAGCCAGTTCACCAAAACAAAAAATAAAAGTCCGATAAAAGAAGAGACCAGAACGGCAGCAAAAACTTTGTCTAGTTTCTGCTGCGTTCTTGCTGCGTCAACAACGCTTCCGAGACCGCCACCGCCGATAAACTCTCCAACCACAGCTCCGATCACTGCCAGGCCTGCCGCAATTTTAAGTCCCGAAAAAATCTGCGGAAGAGCCGAGGGAAGTTTGAGTTTTAAAAAAGCCTGTACCGGGCTTGCTTTATAGAACTTTAAGAGATCCACCAAATTTTTGTCTGTCGAAAGAAGCCCGAGAAGTGTGCTCGCAATAATTGGAAAAAGAGAGCAGATAAATGCCGAGGCGATGACCGTTGGATACCCAAAACCAAACCAAATAACTAAAACAGGAGCAATTGCGATGATCGGAACCGTCTGAAAAAACAAAGCGTAAGGCAAAAAGGCAGCTCTTAATTTTGGAGACAAAGTCAAAAGGCCCGCAATTAAATTCCCAATTATAAAACTGAGAAAAAGTCCTGCAAATGCAGTTAAAAAAGTATCTACAGCCGCCATCGCAATTTCAGTTTTGTTTGCCAACAAAGAATTAAGAACTTCAGAAGGAGGAGGTAGAATATAAAAAGGCACCCAGCCCATTTTACAAATCAGCTCTAACACTGTGACAAGCATAACCAATGGCAAAAAGGGAAGAAGGAACCGCCTCATTTCATTTCCCTTTGTAGAGTTTTAACGAGTTCTAAAAACTGAGAGTCGAAATGAATTTCGGAGTTTCTTTTTTCCGGAAGAACAATAGCCCGGTCAGCAACGATGCGCCCCGGTTTTGGGCTCAAAACCAGACACCGATTCGACAAAAAGACGGCCTCAGAAACAGAATGAGTCACAAAAACGACCGTCATCTGCGTGCGCACCCAAAGCTCGCGCAGATTTAATTGCATTTGATGGCGCGTATTTTCGTCGAGGGCCGAAAAAGGTTCGTCTAAAAACATGAACTGAGGTTCCGTGACGAGGGCGCGAGCAAGGGAAGTTCGCATCTTCATTCCACCCGAAAGTTGCGCGGGCAAAAGCGAACCGGCTTCAAGTAACTGAACTTCACGAAGAGCATTTTCGGCCCTTTCAAGGGAGACAGAATCCGAAATTTCAAGAGGGAGCAGAACATTTTCTAAGACTGAACGCCAAGGGAGGAGAGTTGGTTCTTGAAATACAAAGGAGGACATTTTTAGATTTTTTCTTGCAATAGTTCCGCTGGATTGGTTTTCAAGCCCGGCTAAAATGCGCAAAAAAGTGGACTTGCCGCAACCTGTAGGACCTAAAATCGAAACGAAATCGCCCCCACGAATCTGAATATCAAGGGGACCTAATGCCAATCCCGACTGAGGAAAACTTTTAGTCACTTTCTCGACGAGAATTCCGTGTTCCATGGGCTTAGCGTAAGACGGAGATCCACGAGAGACAAGAATTAATCTTGATGAAATTGTCGAACTATTAACCATCTGGCGGCCCCAATCCGTCTCACTATGATGAATGTCTCATTTTGAGAATTCATAAACAAAATAACGCCATTTAAAACCGAAAAATAGGTACTGGCATTGCTCATGGATAAGAGCAGGAGGAATTTTTATGATCCGATCAACTCTTTTAACATTGATTGTTTTGGTGATGCCGCTTGCTTCAATTGGCGCGGGCACAAACAAAAATAAAAAAGATTACGATTTTGCTGAGTTGATGAAGGAAGGGCAAGAAACTCAAAACGCTCTTCACGAAAATCTTCGTAAGAATATTCATGCAACTCAAGAATCAGAAGCTCCTGCTGAATCAGCCATCGTTCAAGACGAGGCAGAGAGCCCCGTTCGAGTTCGCAGTAGCGCTGCCATCCGCGAGCGAGCTAAGCAGGCTAAAGCATTACGAGCGACTACGAAGTCAGCGGCAATCGAAGAGACTGAGCAGCCGTCTGAAATCGATAAAATGTTCGATAACTAATCTGATTTAAGATTTAGAAATTAAAAAGGAGCTTAAGAGGCTCCTTTTTTTATAAAATCAATCTTCGCAACTCACTCATCGAATAAACATAGTCTGCATACACCATCGTGTTCGTGATATTTCGATGCCCCAGAGCCACTTGAACCAACCGGATGTCCTTAGTCTTTTGATAAAGCTCTATCGCAAACGTGTGCCTTAGCGAGTGGAATTTTTTATGAATAGGGCGGTAAAATTCCCAGATTTGCCACAAGCGAGGATAGGAGATATCAAAAACTTTATTTCCTTCCTGAACCGAAGCAAATCGTTGGAGCTTACCATAAAGCTCAGTCCGAATCGGAAGCTCGCGATCGTTAGAACCTTTAATCCCGCGAATGAAAATTGATTCATCGTAAGCATTTAAATCATTTTTTGTAATATTTAAAATCTCTTGAGCACGCGCTCCGGTTTTAAGAGCCATCCAAATTAGCAGGCAATCTCTAGGGTTTTTATCAACGTAAGTATCTAAAATAGATTCTAATTTTTCTCGTTCAGGAGCCAGAAGGTATTTATTCTTATTAATTTGATAACGAGCCATTACTTTGATCATCCATTTTTAACGTGGACAAAACAAGTGGATTTCAAGCTGAATATCTGAGCACTATTTTTTTAGGTTTTCCCAACAAAAGTGCGAAACCGAAAGTTTCGCACTTTTGAGGGCACTACATAAATTTCAAAAAACAAAACTCCCGCGCTTACTGAGCCTTCGGCTTTAAAATGAGGGTCTCCGACGATCTAGAAAGCATAAATGTTCCCTGCAGATCTCCAAAAACGGGATAATTGATCGGAACACTCTTGTAGTCTTGCAGGCTCAACGGAATATCAAAACCTGTAGCTTCCGAAAAGAGCGACACACGAAACCCGCGTTCATCTCGTTCGTAATTCCGAACCACCAAATGTTGATTCGCATAAGCAATCGAATATAGCGCTCCGCAAATGAGCGGTTTAAAAGCAAGATTGGTCAGACACTCCTTAAAAATCCCGTTCACCATAGAAAATCCGTAAAAATAATTGCCCATTTGACGGTAGAGAATCAAGTTTGGCGGGTTCGTAATTGGAACTAACTTCTTGCCCATGATTTTATACAAAACATACTCTGATCCATTTTGAGAAATAAATTGGCCTGGGGCCGTGTGATAAATTTCTTTATTCTTCACCAGAGCAGGACCTAAATTACCTTGCTCATCTACAAATGCAAAAAACTTCTCCCCCTCGTTTTGTTGAATCACGACCGACCTTTGATCGCCAGAAAATGAGATCTCGCCGTTAAAATCGGGCATGATCCAGCCGGGTCGTGTAACTTTTGATACTCTATCAAAAATTAAGTCGAGAATACGAATTTTTTGCTCACTGTCGTAATTCTGAATGCGAAGATACGCATAATTTTTTGTGCCTCCACGAAACTCCACGTTAATGGTGTCAATAAAATTTCCGGGAACAACAAATTCAGTGTTATCTTCAAAATCTAAAATGTGAATTTGTTCATTCTCTTGAAAGGCAATGAGCTCAGAAGCTTCCCCTGAAGCATTTTGCGTCCAGAGTCGTTGACTCTCAAAAATACGAGTTTCAACCCACTCATTTTGCAGAAGAGAATACAAAGTTAATTTTTTTGGAGTCCATGTGATAAAAGAACCATCGGTCATCCAATAGAAATCTCTGCCCTCGATCCAAGGAAACGCAAACTGAACTTTGTCGATCAAGCGAACAATTACTAGACTCTCACCCAGAGCTGCCGCCGCTAAAGGGAGCGTTGGATGAACAGTCCATGCCGCCGTTCCTTTAACCTGAAAAATCTCCTCCGTATCAAAGTTGTAGAGCATATTTTGACCTAAAAAATCTCGAGCAGAACGCCAGTATTGATCTTTTCCGGGGCCTTGCATGTCGCGATTCCTCAACTTTGAACTCGACGGACTTCCGCCAATTGAACTCGACGGACTTCCGCCAATTGAACTCGAAACCTCGGATTTTGAACTTAGTATTTCAAAGGGCAAAGTTTTAACGTCGAAAAGTTTTTTTCGTCCAAACCAGCGATTCTCTGCCGTCACTCGCGGGTCACTGACAAGAAAAAACGATTTTCTAAAAAAATCCGTGAGAGACATTGAAACACCTTCAACGGCAATTTGCATCTGAGAGAGAGAGCTCTCCAATTCCTGACAATTACTTTCGGGAAATAGATGACAGTAGGTTCCTCTTAAAGACGAGAACTCTTGAATGTCCTTATCCAATATTCTTGTATCCCATTTATTATAATCATTTGAGCCCGGCAAACATCCGGTTTTACATTGATTTCCCTGCTGCGAAATCTTTGCCTTTCTCTCAGAAATAACTTGGGAGGTCTTTTCGAGAAGATTTGCCGCAAGGCCGGTGGGCTGAAGGGCCCACCGTCTCGCAGGGTTTACTCGCGGATCAAAAGAGTAGGCTCCCTTTTGCCAAACTAAAATGAGTTGCTCTAAGTTGTACAAATTTCCATCTAAATCGAGAAAGTTTTCTTTTTTTGCTTGGCTCCAAATCTCGTCGGTTGGAATCCCAAAACCAGCTCCAATCTGAACAATCTGATCAACCTGAGCTACGATTGAAAGAATTCTTTCATCTCGACTTGGAGTTGACCAGTTTTCATAACCACTCGTGCCTGGTGCACAATTGTTTTTCAGGCAAAACTCGTAACCTTCTTGAATAACGGGAATACGCTCCTCAAACTTTTTTCGTAAACTCGCGATAATTTGTTCAAGCGTAAGCTTAAAATCTAGATCGGGCCTCAATCGCATCATGACATTGAGAGCGAATGAGGTTTCTTTCATAAACTCAGGAGAGTACTGTTCGAGTGAATGATGCGGCATTTTTTCTGCAGCCGTTAAAGCCCAAGAACCATTCTTTTTAACAGGCCAGCGCATTCTTATAAACCCACCTTTTTTTGGTGTTGGCTGAGACGAATCCCAAAAAGGCCCTTCAAATAAAACTCGCACTACACGCGGCATATTCGAGGCCACCATCGCAAAAGGCAAAATTCCTTGCTCGGCAGTTGGATAAATTCGATAGACAAATTGGGTGTGCCCAGAAGATTCGTGAAGAGCGATATGAAAAGCTCCTTCAAAAAAAGCCTCTCCATTAATCGCAATTGGATAACTATCTCTAACTACAGAGTGGGTATTCGAATAAGCCGTGACGTAGTTGCTGGCGACTCGAAATCTTTTATCTTCCCACCAGTTTTTAGAAGTTGGATATTTCATCCATTCATTACGAACTGAATCCTGAGTCATTAACTGGCCCGATCCCATTAGGCTGGTAAGAACGGGGAGGCCGTTTTCTCGTGCAAAAATCCACCTTAAGTAGACCGGAACATCCGCGCAGTCTGTGGCGACCTTATATTTTTCAAAAAAATGAGCGTCAACATTGGCAATGATCCACGCCGCGAATTTCTTTTCCCAGTCCCAACTCCAAGCTTGAGTCACTTTCCAGAGCGGAGGGTTGGACTTAATATCAGAGAGTGTGGAAATCTTAAGAGTTTTTGGAGAATAAGATTGCTGAAGCCAATTTACTTTTGCAAGTGCCTCCGTTCGGCTTCGATATTCGAAGTTCCAGACCTTTTCATGAAATCAGATCG
>JBFWYS010000156.1:0-7926 GCA_050186175.1 Pseudobdellovibrionaceae bacterium | reverse complement strand
ACCCATCCGCAGAAATACAACAACAGGCCCTCGCTCAAAAGACAAAAGATGCGGATTAATCCGCTCTGGTCTTTGACATCGTAGAAGAAGGACTTCAGACTCACAGCAAGTAAAATCGAGAGAGCCGATTTTCCAAGAATCAAATCCTTTTTCCAATAAGAAAGACCCAAAATAAAAAGTGCGTAGAGTCCCCATGTGATCGTTAAGAAAACAGAACCTGAGCCACTCACAGTCTCGGCAATTCGGTAAAGACCCAACATAATTTCAAAGTGTGCAAACGTCAGAAGAACCGACGCATATTGATTTTGGGTCTTTGGTAATTTTGCGATTCGCGGCAGGACAAAAAGGCCGAAGAGGAACACCGATCCGTAAATAAGATTATAAAATTCGATGTAAGGAGCTGAATTCTCTGCAACTGTTAAGATCGCTCCATACACAAAGACACCAAAAAAAATTAAAAAGGGCCAAGGGTATCTTTGGCGAAGGTTTTCACTTTGATTCCAAATATAAAAAGCAACCGCTCCCATTATAAGAGAAGCCAGAGGCTTGAAGGTCTGGTCTAATAACTGAAAGTACAAACTGTGAGTTAAAGCAAGAACCACAAAAGTGATCAACGAAGGCCCACTCTTTAACTCTAGAGCGATCATTTTTTTCGCCACGAAATATATTCCTAAAACGGTACTTCCAACGATCAACCCGAACCAATCTGTCAACTCTGGATAAGCCGAATTTAGTATGAGATTGGTCGTAAAATAAAAAAGCAAAAGGACCGGCAATATCGCAAAACTCTCTTCAGCCGACATCGGGCTCTTATGAAACACCGAAAATCCCAGGAGGGCCGAAGAAAAAATCAGAAACTGAACAAACTGAAGCACTAGTAATTCTTGCGCATTGAACTTCATAAAAATGTTTGCAATCACCAGCAGAGTCACGACCGCATAAGAGCTCGCGATGACCACAATATCTCTCCGGCGGTAAATTAATCCCATCACCGAGAAAGAAATATTCCAAATCACCAAAAATACTGACAGCATCTGCAACTCAAGGCCTTTGTATCCAATAATAGGCGCCGCTAAATAAGTTCCAGCCATTGCCACCAACACGTAAGCGCGATTGCCTTTGCCAAAATTTCCACCAACAGAAAATAATCCAACAAGAGTCGCACACACCAATGCAACAGTTGGACTAATGATGTGATGAAGCGAGTAAGCGCCTAACCATGTTAAGTGTAAAATGGTAGTCCCGGCTCCTGCGAGCAAAGCTCCATACTCACGCTCTGCCTTCGGAAAAAACTGTGGCGCTATAAAAAATAGCAATCCCACAGAGGCCGCAATAAGAACTTGGCGCATAGCTGTCAGCCATCCTGAATCGATCGTGAGCTTAATAAAAAAGATCCCCGCTAAAACAACAAAGGCAATTCCGATAAGTCCTAAAACTGAAGCCGACTGAAAAGAGGATTCAGATTCGGGCGCCGGAGGAACAGGCTGTGATGAAAACACGGGCGAAGGAGATGCGACTACCGGCACCGGCGCGGGAGCAGGTACCGATTGTCGTGGAACTTGAGTTCCCTCTATCCGAGCTTCAAGGTTTTTAAGACGTTGATCAAAATTCTTTAAAACTTCCTCAATGGTGGGCATTCACTTCCCCTTGCTTTACATTGAGACTGAAAGATAAACTTCTCAAACTCAAGGAAACTTAATTTAAAAAAAGACATGCTGCGCTCAAGGTGTAAAGACGGCGCCGCGGCCCAATCGTGATACGTTGTCGGCGATGAAGTCAGAGCCTGATCCACCCCAAATCAAGAGCTGGCTGCCGGTCCACACCATGGTTGAGCCCCTGCGAGGATTGAGGTTTCGCGGGGGCTCGTCTTCGGCGGACACCTCAATTGCATTCTCGCTCGGGTTATAGGAAAAAAATGTGTTGGCGTAAAAATTGAGGTAACCGACGCCCAAATCCGGCGACAGATTTTCACGCGATCGCAAGCCGTGCGTGAAGTAAAAAGTGGTTCCTGTGACCGCTACGGTTGGATGTCCGATGTTGGTTCCCAGGTTTTGAAGTTCTGTCCAGCTATCGGTGGTGTGATCGTAAGAAACGTGAGTCTCAAGAAATAGACTTGCACCTTCGCCACCAAAAATATGGACGTTACCCCCAGTGATATAGGCCATCCCAAAATGCGAGCGCGCCTCTGGAGCGCCTGTCGTGCTGATTGTGGTCCATGTATCATTTGCAGGATTATAAATCGCGCCTGTGTTGAGCTTGGCCGAACCGGAGTCGCCTCCCCACACAATCATTTCAGTTCCCGTCCAGACAGCGCGGTGCCCATAGCGGGCCGAGGGTGCATTCACCGTACTTAATGCCGTCCATGTGTCAGTAGTCGGATTGTAGCGAGCGCCGGAGCTCAGAGCAGCTCCACCTCCCCATCCTCCCCATACAATCATTTCGGTTCCCGTCCAGACCGTTGAGTGTTCCACTCGAGCCGCTGGAGCGTTCGTTGTTGTAATCGCTGTCCAAGTATCTGCATCCGAATCGTAGCTTGCGCCCGTGGCAAGAGCCCCCTCTTCATTGCGGCCACCCCAAATGAGCATCTTGGATCCGGTCCACACGGCGCCGTGACCCGCGCGCGCGCTAGCCGAATTCGTGGTTGAGATCGCAGACCAGGTATCTGTCTCCGGATTGTAGCGAGCCCCATCTTGCAGATAAGCATCCATCTCAGCGCTACCACCAAACACAATCATCTCGCTCCCGTTCCAGATCGCTGAATGTCCCTCTCGACCAAGGGGTTCGTCAGTCTCGCTCATTGAAGTCCACGCCCCTTCCGCCCAGGCACCCAAGTAATAAGAGATCGTCTCGTAGGTGACGCCTCCTTCGTCGAGGCTTGCGAATTCACCCGCCGTTGTGGGCGCCTTCGTGCATGCAAGAAAGGCAATTCCCAAAGTTGCCGAGGAGACGATCCAACGCTGCAATCCGCTTCTGCGTGACCAAAAGTAAAGAAAAGACGTAAAGATCAAAAGAACTGCAAGCGCCACCTCCCAGTTCCTCATCTGATTCAGGAGTATCGGTATCGCCTTTTGGTCCGGAACCCTCAAAGGTGGTCCTGCGACTCCTGGAAGGCGGGGACTTTGATCTTTATTATCCACACTTCCAATGAGTCCATCCTTTGTGTAATCGAACTGATCGCTCATTTCTCTCAAAAGCTCGAGATTAATAAACGACCCTCCGTTTTCTTTAACCTCAATGAGATTTGAGATCAGGGCGTATTCTCCTCCCCCGGAACAAATGGCGGCATAATTCCCGAACCTTGCATCTGGACTGATCTTGATTCCAGCTCTGTAAATCATTCCTTCGTAGGAAGGCAAATTCTCAATGACTTTGACCGAAGGGTTGGATCCCAAACTTTGCAGCTGCACGCTCGCATGAACACCTGAAGAGGGATCGGTGTCGGAAGCCTTCGATCCTATCCCGGTGTAATGTGCCCAAAGGTCGTTCGTCACTTGAGCCGCACGCGTGAGGCCGGGTCGGCTGTAGCCGGCTGTTCCGTCGGTGTCTTCATAGTTGTTAAAAATATTCTCCTCATAAGCGAGCAGACCGTCAGTTCCGTGATAGCAGTCGAATTTTTTCTTCTGCTTGATCAAGTGCAAAGTTATGGAGACAGGGGTGCTTCCCACGGTAACGGTCGCTGCAGCGCTGGGGTTGTTGGTGGACGAAGATTCATCGACATAAAAAGACGTCAAGAATCCAGTGGTTTTGTTGAAAAAACAGGGCCCCGAAGTTGCTTCGCTCGATTCACGAGCGGCGACCAAATAGTCGCCAGCGGGAATCACGGTGGAACGGGCCACTCCCTCAAGATTGGTTTGTATCATGAAACTCTGACCATTGACGGCGTTTACGAAAACGACTTCATGCCCATCGGTGCCTTCTCCTTCCATAAGAGAAGTGACGGTGACGTTGGTCGTTCCGACTTGAAAGGCCTCTTGAAGCGCAAGTACATCGTCATTGGAGATAGCGTAAGAATTATCGAGATTGTAAGACATCGAAGCGGTGTTGACGATAGAATGACCGGCTCCAAGAACATGTAGAATTTCATGAATGATAATCCGGTGAGCCGAAAAATTAAACGCGAATGTCCAGTCCGTTTGAAAAGGATTTAGAAAGATATAACCACCGGTGGCGTAGATATCTGATGAGGAAGAGCGTTGCGCAATTCCATATGAAGGCGCCGTCGTCTCTCCGACTTCGGCTTTGTAGCCGGTGAAATCGATATAAATTTTCTTCTCGTAGTGAGTTGCAAAACCACCATCCGCATGACTCGGCCTTCCTCCCAAATCTCGGACTCGAAATGTCCCACCATAATTAAAACTGAGATTTAACCCTGCGGCTCGCTTACTCACAATCTCAAAAGCTTTATGCACGAGATTCAAGTGGATGGAGCTAATGGGTTTGTATACCTGGTATTTTTTTGTTGGAGTTGACTTTAGATAAGCGTCCGCATCCATATAGAAGTCGCTCACGTAATAAGTGTACGTGGTATTCGTGGGATCGGGCTGGACGACGTCGGTTTCCTTCCATTCACCGCCGATGTTGGTGTGGGTGGTGAGCAGTTGGTAGGCGGAACTTCGGTCAGAAATCGCCATGAGAAGAATAAAGCATACAGCCATCCTGCAGACCGCGGATAAATTCATAGATCCACCTCCAAAATTCTCATTTTCAAGTGTAGATTTTTTCGCATTTAAGTGACAAACTTTAGAGATGAACAAACTCATATCAGGACCAAAGTTGGTTGTCATTCTTCTCTTGATCGCGAGTTCATTCACTCAGTCCACTGCGGCTGAGGTCAATCTCCCATTGCAGGCTCTTACACCAAGCCCTTCTCAGTTAAAAGTAGAGGCGTCGTTTGTGTCGCAGAGGGATCAGTATTCAACAAGTCAGGATCTGACTTTTATGACGGAAACGCGCACTTATACCCGTCAAGGCAGTTCCATTAATTTGCGCGCAAGTTACGGAGTTGTGGAAGCCTTTGCACCCGGCATCGGATATGTTTCGGGCACGAGCACGACAACTTCTGAACTCAAAAACGATCTAGAAGAGCAAACGACAAAGTATAAACTCAAAGGTCCTCACGACAGCGAATACTTCATAGAAGGTTCTGCTTCACCATGGATGTACCGTATCAGTTATTTCGTCAGTCCAGGCAAGAAGGACTTCGACACCCCGGCCCTCACCGAGTCTAACGCTAGTGGAAGATCCGCGACAAAGGTGACTGTCGGATTCACCCAACTCTTAGGCCCTATTTCCGTGTTTGCGACAGCCCTTCTTCCTAACCAGGGAACGACCAGCGACGGGGTGAGCTTCAAAGGTGGACAGGAGACAAAGCTCACGGCTTCGATGTCGCTTGCTCACTTTATTCTAAGCGGCCATTACCGAAACAAGTCTCAGGTTGACTATAGCGACAGTTCTTTTGAAGAAGCCTGGAGTAAACTCTCCCTCGAAAGCGCCCTCCGGCTGGCATTTGAGAACTTCCAGGTGGAACCCTATGTCGAGTATGGGGTGCTCGCGACCTCCACTCTCGGGAAACGATCGGTAAAATCTTCCTCCGAGATTAATTTCGGTCTCCGCACGGTAACGCTCGTCGGGTTTTGATGCCGGAGTTTTGAACCGCATTTTTGGCGGTAAGAACCAAGAAGGCTAGCCGAGCTCTCAAGCCGATCTCTTCTGTTTACCTACAGCGTCTGCGTGTCATCCGTTTTGTTATTTGTAGATGTCTTTAATGTACTTGGCGGCAAAATGCTCAGAAGCTTTTTCTTTAATAATGTGCCTTCGGCATCTTCGTAACCCTGATTGTGCAAAGTTTTTTCACGAATCCAGAATTCTTTAGGCTCAGGTGCATATGCAAAAACCTGTTCGCCCAATTCGAAAGGTATCACTTCATCGCTCCGAGAATGAATCACCAAAATGGGAATCTGATTGAGCTCCCTCAACAAATCGCGAGGGGCCCACTCGTCACTCATTACAACATAGGCCAAAGGTTGGAGAGCCCAGAGCAGAGCCGAGCGAGACATCACAGCTCGAGCCGCTTTTTTATAAGATAAAAAAGTAGAATCTGCTATGACCAACGCAGGTTTAAACTCTTGTTGCAATTCTCTCACCGCTCGCAATGCGATCGCTCCTCCCAGACTGTTTCCATAAACGACTATCGGAAGATCTTTGTTTAAGTTGCGAACCGAGCGTATGATCTCGACAGCTAGGCGGACCGTGTTTTCGGGGTTTGGCTCACCCGCAGTTTGCCCATATCCTAGATAATCAAAGATCGCGAGATCATAGCCCTCTTTGATAAGCCAGTAGAGCGAGTAAAAATGAGCTGAACGATTTTGCCCATTTCCATGAAAATACAAAACCACCGCCTTTGCAGGCCGAACAGGAGAGCGAAAATACCAACCGTGAACCTTAATGTTTTGAAAATCGATGGTTTTCTCTTCAGGCACGGGCTCAAGTAAACGCGGATCGACATAAAGCCTGCGGTCCGGGTAATACAATAAACTGGAGCATCCCGTATGCCCAAGAAAGAAAATAAAAAAGAGAATTTTAAATAAATAAATTGTAGCCTTCATCTCATTTGCCCACTACCTATAAAAGTATCGAACTCAAAAGAAAGCAAGCATGAAGATCCAGGCAAACGACACTCAAAGAAAGGCAACACAAAAATGGAAAAAACTCCTCCCCTGTGTGTTTTTCTTGTTTTTCATCGCAGCTTGGATAAGCCCCATTAAGGCAAGCAGTCAGGATCTAACGCCTGAGCAAACAAAACATTGGTTGCGTCTTCTTCATTATAAAAATGAGGGCTCAGGATTTGAGAGCGAGCTCGACGGGCTCGAATTCTTTTTTGCGCCTGATGGAAAAACCAATCCCTGGAGCGAGCTTGTAGCTTCGCGAGAAGCCTTTCGAGAAGAACGGTCGATTGGCCGCCTTAAACTTCATCCCCAGTGTGCCTTTCCCGAGCGCTTCCGATTTTTTCGCGAGGTCCTTGGTGTTACCTACGACAAACTCGTCGACTGCCCTAAGTTTAAGGAGTTTCTCGACAGTTACCGTCGCCCAACCGGCGTCACAGTGGTGTTCTCGTCAGCTTATCCAAATAATCCGGCCAGTATGTTCGGTCACACTTTTTTGAAATTCGAAACTTCTCGGAAAAATGATTTGCTCGATATTGGAATTAACTTTGCTGCCTATACTCCCAGTGATGCTAACTTGATTTCTTTTATGTACAGAGGCGTCTTTGGTGGTTACCCCGGCATGTGGTCCATGGAACCCTATTTTATCAAGGTAAACGAGTATGTTAACTCAGAGAGCCGCGATCTTTGGGAGTATGAACTGTCTCTGTCGGAGGCCGAGACTCAACATCTGCTGGGACATTTGTGGGAACTCGAAGTGACATCGTATCTCGATTACTTTTTCTTAGACGAGAACTGCTCGTATCAGCTCCTACGTGCCATTGAGGCCGTGCGACTTGATTGGGATTTGGTGGCCCATCTACCTGTGGCGGTAATTCCCGGAGAAACTGTAAAACAACTCACCTACACTCCAGGGGCCATTCGTGATGTCCGTTTTAGGTCTTCGCTTTTTCATCAGCTGAAACAAAACTATGAGCGCCTTTCTGAGACTGAGAGAGCTGATTTTTCTCGGCTCATGAACGGCGAAAAAGTTAAAACTTCGCCGGAGGCCCTCCAAGCGGCCTCAATTTCATTTTTGTATTTACGCGCCGTTAAAAAACAAAAGTGGTCCGACAAAGATAGCGAACGTCAAGACCTAGTGACTCATCTTCAACTCGAAGAAAAAGAAAAACCGCAACCTCTCGAGACACCTCCTCGTTTGCTAAAATCCCGACCTGATATAGGGCATGTTCCTGCCTCTGTATATTTGGGCGGAGGTGCAATG
>JBFWYS010000155.1:0-7991 GCA_050186175.1 Pseudobdellovibrionaceae bacterium | reverse complement strand
AAGCATTGTTTATGCGACCAGTTATAGATTGCATGAGTCAAATTAACGCACATTAGCCTGTAGCAGCACCCTGCTACACTTTGTACACAAAATACTTGTTGAGCATTTTGATTTGCAGTTAATTGCTTCGGGTATGCAAGATAATTATTTTCTAAAAAAATTAAAAGAAGACTTCTCGCGACGGACTCGAACGAACCCTGCATTTTCTTTGCGGGCTTATGCCAAGTATTTGGGGCTACATCCTTCTACACTCAGTCAGGTGCTACTTGGAAATCGTCCATTACCACAGAAGACAGTCAGTGCTGTTTTAATGCGTCTGAGACTTAATGCGCGAGAACGGACTTTATTTAAAGAGAGTCTAGAATTTAAAAAAACTAAACTCGATCAGATCCCTATTCACACTGAAGACAGGCGCTATCTCTTAGACGAAACTTATTTTCAGATCATCGCCGAGTGGGAACACTACGCAGTTCTCACTTTATTTGACTGCAAAGAGTTCGAAGCTACGCAAGAAGATATCCAAAGCCGTCTAAATATTTCGAAATCTCGCGCCGAAGTTGTGTTGGCGAATCTTTTGAAATATGGACTTATTATGCAGGATAAGAATGGAAAAATAGTTAAGGCTTATCCAAGTGTTCGCACAACTGAAGATGTCGCTTCGCAAGCGCTGCAGGCATCTCATTTTGACACTCTTGAACTTGGAAAACGAAAACTTGAAGAGGTTTCTGTCGAGTTAAGGGATTTTTCTTCGATGATGGTCGCAGTCGACTCCGCGAAACTGCCTGAGACCAAACAAATTATTCGAGAGTTTAGACGAAAGATGATGGCCCTCCTAAAAGATGGTCGAAAGTCAGAGGTTTATCAGCTGGCAATTCAATTTTATCCAATTACTAAAATAAAATTCCGGGAGGAATAACTATGAAACGAATAGCTTTTTGGGCCTGTACAATAATTTACCTTTCCATGTTTACCGCAGCACACGCGAATGAGAAAGGTAACGGTGGCGATATTTGTGAAAATCGCTTCAAGATTGTTCGCGACGACTTAAAGACTTGGATATTAGGAGGAGGGTCACTTGGACTTCAGCTTCCGACTGGGCTTGCAGTTGATCACTACAACATGGAAATGCTTAAAGAAATCGACCAGGCGAAAATTACTTGCACGGATGACAGACAGTTCATTGGTAATTCTGAAAAAACTTGCAAAAATTTTGATGCAGCTGATGGATCGACATATGTTATCTGCAATATCGATCGCTTTTCAAAAACCGACGAATCAGACCAGTATGTGTTAGTTCACCACGAGTATGCAGGGCTTGCCGGATTTGAAGTGAACAACGGTGAGGAGTCCGTTTATCCGATTTCGAATCAAATAACTGGTTACTTGGAAGATCAAATCATCAAAAAACTTGTAGTTAAACCACCACATAATTCCGAAGATCCATTTGATCCAGCTAGCTGCACAGGAAATCCAATTTCAAATGACGAAATGAAGACATTTTTTAAACCTGGTGAAATGTCAGTTAAAGTTGGCGATGTTAATCTTTATATTCGGACAAGAAAGTGTAATCACGTTACTGGATGCACGGACTGGTATGGCCCCTCTTCGAGCGAAGTTACTTTTGGTCACAAAGGATGTAACTCGGGATATTCGAGCTGTGGATGGGGAGAATCCGAGTTGAAGCGAACAGGAGAATTGTCGTTTGTCGTTAACGCTGGGAGCATCGACACGAATCTTTCAATGCACGATTACTATCGTGATTATCTAAAAACCACTCCTGTCATACCCGCGTTGAATGGATCTGTTGCAACAAAAGCTGAGTACGGATTCAAAAGCTATCCTGGGCAATTTTGGTATTATAATGTGACATTTGTGCGGCATAAAGAGCAAATCTACAATAAGGGACCAGCAGTTAACTTGAGTGGCTTAATTACTCGAAGTTGCATGCGACTTCAAACCTTGGTCACTGATGAAATCAAGGATAAGGGGTATTATTACGAGCATGAGTTGGTTGCATTTTCGCAGTATTGAAGATCATGGTTTTAAAGAACTACGCGCAACCAATTTCGGTTGCGCAGCATGATAAAGTCCAAAATATAAGCCGGAGTAAAAACGATTGATTGATTAAAATAATTTTATTTATGACCATCAAACCCTAGTTATTGAGGTCAATGAGGCATAACTAGGCTCGGTCTAAATGATTGAGTCTTTGTTTTCGACTTTTTAAAAATATTTTTCTAAACGGGGACCTCCCGTTGAGCACCGCGCGAGAACACACGCCTTTTATTCACTGAAGATAAAATTTTTTATTTTCTCTCCGTTAGTAATCGTGAAAACTTCGTATAACTCATGACTTCATGTTTTCCAGCGGCCTTATTCATCATTTGAAGCGTGCAGGCCTTCATTGCCTGGCTAACGCCAGGGCAAAAGCTATTCGAATAACAAAAACATAAAAACGAACAAGTTCCATTTCTCCTAATGAAAAAATTAGAGACCGTCATTCAAAGAAAATCAGTGGTAGCAAAGCCGGTAGCATTTGGTAGCAAACTTTTGAAAAGTTTAAAAACAGTAGAAGGGATTTTTGGTTGCCAGATACGGCGGGGACGGTTTGATTTAAGTTGTTTCAACCACTTGATGTGGTTGAAAATTTATTGAGGAATACTTGGAGACACACACTTTTCTTCGAGAATTAATGGCGGAGAGCGCCAGAATTGGAACCCACCGCTTATTCCCTTTATATTGATGGACTTAGGGCAAGCTTTGAGACGTAGGGTCTACAAGAAAATTATAGTCAATTTTGCAGGATTTCTTTCGAGGGGTGTGGAAAGTCTTTCCAAAGTCCCATCTTGGTAGGAACCCGTTTGACAGAGAAAACTCATTAAATTAGATTGGTTAGATCAACGAATTCACTAAGGAGGTATGCTATGAAAAAACAAAATACTGATTTGGCAGCCCTCTTATCCGAGAAGTAGTCTTAAGACAGCATATTCCCAGTTCGCGAGTGTGTTCCTGAAAACTCCTTAAAAGGCTGCATAACTTTTGTTTACGCTCGAGCGTAACTTTTATTTTACGCTTAGGCGTAATTTTTTATGTACGTTCAACTTTTTTGGAGAATTAATGAAAAATAAGAAATTTGTTCATTTGGATCCCGCAGGAAACCCTTGGGGAACCGTGTCTACAGAACAACTGTGGGCGAATGTTTACGCTATAAAGTACAACAGACCTGAAAATCGAATAAACCAAAACATTTGGCAGGGCCTATTTGCTCAGGCTAAGGCCGCCGCTATTGAATTTGGAGCTGAATCTATTGGAAGCCGGATTCGACTTGAATATGAGCCCGATCTTTTTAGAGATGTTCTCACCGAGATCGGATTTGAGAAAAGTGCAGGTCGAATAGAATATCAATGCGACATCAGTAATCTTCCGGGAGAAGAAGGATCTCCACTCACTTGGAGAACCGCAAAAGATCTCAATTGGGATCTCCAACAAATCGCCCAATTCACAAAGGAAGTTACTACCGGCGCATTGGATGTTGATCCTAACGAGAAGCCGGAGGATTTCATTCAGGATTGGCTTCATCATCATGAATTCACAGCAGGCCCCGAGTTTATTGCTATCGGATTTAGCGATAACCAGCCTGTGGCATTGGCAGTTGCTCAGATCAATTCCACCTCAGGTTGGTCCCGAATTTCATATATGGGGCTTATTCCAAGTCATCGAGAAAAAGGTCTCGGCAAGTGGGTGCATCGACATGGTTTTACGATGATGAAACAACAAGGAGGAAAACTTTATCACGGTGGAACTCACGCCGCCAATTCTGCTATGAGAAAGTTATTCGAATCGCATGGATGTCATGTCTTCTGTGAAATGGAAGAGTGGTCCTTTCATCCGAAAGCGGGTCAATAATGAAGCGTCAAACATGTAAAACAAGGCGGCTCATTCTGCGGCCCTTAGAGAATAAGGACTTTGAGGCTTGGTACGATGCCTATGTTAATGGTCTACCGAAGCAAAATAAATGGGACCGAAAGCCCATGAAGCCAAGTCAATGCACCAGAAAGATGTTTCATAAAATTAAGAAAGAACATGAGAGCTTAGCCAAGAATGACGATTACTATCGGTATTATGTCATCGAAAGAAAAACCAACGCCATAGTTGGGCTGATTGATTTTGATGTCTTCGTGCGTGGCAGTCATCAGTTCGCAAATTTTGGATATCAGATTTTCAATCGCCACTGGAAGAAAGGTTACGGTAAAGAAGCATCGCTGGTCGGATTAAAAATAGGCTTTCAACAGCTTCGCCTGAACCGTCTTGAAGCTGCGATGAACCTCGATAACAAAGCATCCCTCAGGCTTGCAAAGTCTATCGGTATGAAACGAGAAGGCATCAAAAAGCGCTACTGGTTTGAGTACGGCAAATGGACAGACCATTTGATCTATATCGCAAACCCTGAAGATATTGGCCTGAAGCCGAAAAAACCATATTTAATAAAGAAATGAGAATTTATGAAAATAGAAATCAACGATAATAATAAGCCGGAAATATGTGAGAAAGTGCTCCGTTCTCTTCCAGAATGGTTTGGAATCGAATCAGCAATTTTAGATTATATTAAAGATGTAGAAAGAATGCCGATGTTGGTTGCAAAAGTAGAGTCAGAGACCGTCGGATTCCTATCTTTGAATCTTCACAATAAATATACGGCTGAAATTCACGTTATGGGCGTTCTACCTCAGTTCCATCGGAAAAAAGTTGGCAGAGAGCTCATACACGCGGCAGAAAAATACTTAGATAATAAAGGGTTCAAATATTTGTCTGTGAAAACATTAAGTGAATCAAGACCAAATGAAGAATACGACAGAACTCGAAACTTTTATTATGGAACTGGATTCATGCCCGTTGAAGAATTTAAAACTCTATGGGGTGAACACAATCCGTGTTTGCTCCTTATAAAAAATGTTCCTCAGCACATCTAAACGTCGACGATGGTGATTTGTTAAAATTCAAGTGTGAACAGCGAATCACCATCCCTAAAAGTTAAGTTATGCAATTCCTGCAAAAGAGCTTTGCCACTCTATTTCTTTGGAGTGCGCAAATTTTCTGTCGATGGATACAACCCTTGTTGTAAAGAGTGTCGAAACTTTAGACGAAGAAGGGCCTATAGCTATCCAAACGACGTCGAAGAACCAATACTTCCGCTTAATCAGCACAACCGGCATTTCTTATGGAGTTTGAATACTTCTCCAAGGTTGGAATCACTCGTCGGACTAGAAGTGGCTACACTCCAACCAACGAAAGCCAAGTTAGAACGTAAGGCGAAGGACCTATTTTCGTTTACTGTTGAATATCAAAACGGATGCAGCAGAACCCATGTACATGGTGGTACGTTCTCAGAATTTGTAGAGTTTGTAATATTGCTTCTTGAGAGGTGCGGAATTCGCTTGTTTCATCCAGCAGACCATACAGCCCTATCGAATTGGGGCCTCTCTTCCAATTCGTAATAGTCTCAAGATACCATATGACTCCAAAAATACGCAGACTTGAAATTTGACCAATAAGCGAGTATAGTTTTATGTAAGGCGATAACAAAGTCTTACATTAGCGGCGAAACCTGGCCGACAAAATAAACCAAATCTTTTCGACCTTAAGATTTCTTTTAAATGCATTTGCATTGAGAGGAATTTATGACTGATTCTCTTCGAGAATGTCTCGGGCGCAGACCTTTTGTGAAACTTCACAACCTTAAGACTCCTTTGTCAGGAGTCTTACTTAGTCGAGAAATCTTCGACGAAAAACTTTTCTACATTATAGAGCAAGACAATGGCGTTCTCGTAAAGCTCATCGAAAGCGCTGATCTTGCAAAGAAAATGGATCCTATAAATGAAGGTGATTGTCTAACTATTCAGTTCAAGGGATGGCTAAAAACAAAAAGTGGCTTTTCGATGCAAATCGCAGATGTCAGTCTCGGAAGAGAAATTTAAAAATCTACTATAATTAAAAGGTGGCGAGCTCAATTTTAAAACTGATCTCACTTCGCTTCTCGCCGCGAAGAGAGGTCAAAGAAGGAAGTGTCCATATGGACAAGCAAAATAGTGCCCCCAATGTGCCTGAGAACATTGGAAGCCTAGAACTCGAAGGCTTTAAAGTAATCGAGAGGGATCAAGCTATTCGAATTCAGGACTTAAGCGTCCCGTTGATCGGAAGGTATCGCGGCAAAGAGAGGGCCAAACATAGCGATCTATATCTGATTGACACCGAAAATGGAATTGTAAAAGTCCTTGGCAATACTGACTTGGATTCACGAATGGCGAAAGTTGTGGTCGGCACAATAGTAGCTGTTATTTACGAAGGCGAATTCATCACTCAGAAAGGGAATCGGATGTTTCGTTGCACTGTTATGGTGAAGCACTCGTCGTAGCTTTGGGATTTTACAAGCGGTGTAACAAAGCCGCATTTTTATTTTACCTAAAATTGAAACTCGACCCTTATAAAATGTATTTAAATAACCGCAAAAAACAGATTGAGTTTCGAGGAACATTTAAGTCTTTTTTCAAGTTCGGGCCTGTTTTAGAACATTTGTTTCCTAATGTTCTGCTGCCATTGCTCCAGACGCAATTGAATGCGCAACCACAATCAGATGTACGATCTAGAGAACACTTCATACAATTGAAGAAAGAATTGTTCTGATGTGGGGGGTATAGATGGTAACGGCAGACCGGGTATTGACGGATGCTCAACTTACAAGATTTTTGAAACACTTAAGGTCAGAGAAGGACCGATCCATCACAGTTCTTCAGGCAAAAATAAAGCCGAATCGACGTGATACTAGGATCGTAATCGACTATTACCTATTTTCTTTAATCTGTAATACTGGTCTTCGCATATCTGAAGCACTCAATCTCAAGACAACGGATATCCATGATGACTTTCTGGTAATCAGGCCAGAGGTATCCAAGAATGGAAAACGTGGGACTGTATACTTCGGTCATAAAACGAGAAAATTACTCGACGAATTTATTTTGATCAAAGCTATCACTCTAAAAATCGATACCTCAGACTTTCTTTTTAGTAAGGGATCGAAATTACTCAGCCGATCTTATATGCACGGCAGATTCAAAATGTGGATGAAGCAGATTGGATACGCTCCTGAGCTCTCGATACACTGCCTAAGACACACATACGCGACCCAATGCCTTGATAAAGGTCTCTCACTTCAGTTCGTTAGGGAGAATCTAAGACACTCCAATATCGGAATTACTTCACGGTATCTGCATCTAACAAAAGAAAACCGCGATAAGGTCAAAGACCTATTCTGAAATATTTCTGACAGATGTTGCTAGAGTATAGACAGTACCTTTTGTCAGAAAATTGACCAGACATAGGCAAGAAACAGAACAAGCCATTAAAATCATTTAACTTCTCGCAGCTTCTTATTGAGGCTGCCATAGGAGGCTTTTATTTATGACTTCAGAATTCAAATTACCTTTAGAACAAAGATCAAGAGAAGAGGCCGAGCAAACAAGAGCAACTTGGAATTCAGGGGCCTTCAACTTCCTTATGACTCGCACTCAGGAAAAATATCGATTGAAAGCGACTAGATCGAGACGCCAAAGTCTTGAAGGACAGAGCAACTGTCAATTTCCTGAAATCAGTGACGACATGCTGAGAGCTCTTTACCAATTCGCTTGTCTTAAATACATGAAGAAGTGTCATCGAAATTATGGCGTCAGTTCTGGATTCAGCAGCACGCCTTCTGAGAGCGCTTTTGCCCGAACACTAGCATCAATTATTCAGAACAATCCAAGTCTAAAACACCTTGAAGTATATCCGAGTCAGAAAAACTCAAAAGATTTAACACCCGGGTTCAAAATGGTAGTCGGCAACTACGTGCCCGACCTAATTATTTTCGGTTTGAAGACTGATTTAACTTCCGGAGTTGCAATTGAAATTGATGGGGACTCACACATTGATAAATGGCAAAAAGATGAGCTTCGCAA
>JBFWYS010000154.1:0-7994 GCA_050186175.1 Pseudobdellovibrionaceae bacterium | reverse complement strand
ATCGATGACTCCTACACAATGTCGCAAACTCAAGATCGAATGGCCGCAAATCTAAACTCTCTTCTGTCGCCTTTAGCAGGTCGCGATGTAAACGTAAAAGTTCTTACAACGAGTGATCAAACGACGACAAACTACACCTTCGAATTTGTGAAAACGGACGGAACGACTGAAACTAAAACTTCGACTTATTCTAGAGTAGAATCAGATCCTTTGTATAACAGTACAGATGTTGTGGCTATCCATGTAAGCGAAGATCAAGTTCCCGAGGGGCAGGTTTTCAATTTACAAAGCGGAGATAGCCTGGCCCAAACAAATGCCAAAATCACAGATATTAAAAATCATATTATAAGCCTGGGTACGAACGGACGCGATCAAGAAAAAGTGATGTGCCCTTTGGCTCGTGAGTTAAAATTTTCGTCGACTTCATTTTTAAAAGATAAAGACAAAGTCGCAGTCGTGGCCCTCACCGATGAAGACGACACCAGCGAAAATGGCTCTTGTTATGGTGGAAGACGGACTAGCGCTTATGGTGCAATCCAAACTTACACAAGTCCCGGAGGTGATACTTACGCCTACAAACTCAAAGCTGTGCGCGTGAAATTTTCGTACAAGTATTCAATTCCTGCTCAGCTTCAAGATGGCATTGTCGTAAGTCCTGCCATGACTGAAGATAAGAATGATGGAAGTGTTTTACTCGGCACCGACAAAGTGACAGAAGCCGATATCACTGCAGGAACATGTAAATCAAAAGCACAGCAGTACATAAGATCTTTGGGAGTTGTTGGCTATTACAGTTTTGTAGACTCAGTCGTCTCTAGCTGCACGATGGAAACAAACTCCGAATCGAAGTACCTGGGCGCCATTGAAGCTCCAGATTACTGCCAACCGAATGTCACTAGAAATGGGCTCTTAATAAGTCAGTGGGACGGCATCTTGACAGGGCGATCTTACGTGTCAGCAACTCCATACATCAGCGCTTTTTATAGCTATCAAGGCGTCTGGGCTGGAGACGGTGCTGGCAATTGCACAAAGTCGACAAACGTCGGCGGATCTCACGAGCAGCGCAGTTGGAACCACAGTGATCCATGGCTTCACCAGGGCAACATAGATCCATATTATAGCGGCGTTCAGGGGTATATGACTCCAGCGGCTTTTGACATCGCAATTACAAATAAATACAAAACTGCTTTCGGCAAAAACTTTTTCATGAGTTTTATCGCAAACCAATCGAATAGCACTTGCATCCAAGAAGGACAAAAGGTCGGCGCCCGTTACGAGGCTCTTGCTAACAATCCTTCCTTCCAGAACGAAGTAAAAACATACTCAATCTGCTCACCAAGTTATGAACCGGCTCTGAAAAAAGTTTCTGATTTTATCAGTCAAGTCGCTGTAAAAAAATACGTATTAGGTCTTCCAGCTGGACAACAAGTGATTTCCGTTCAATTGGTCCGCAATGGAACAACTACGGTTTTAGACAGCTCTAAATACTTAATTGAAGGCGACACAATCGAATTGCGAATCGATCTTGAGGCCGGCGATCAAATTATAATTAAGCACTAACACACGGAGGGCCCAGCCCCAAAAAACTGGGCCTTCCATTTTATTCCTCTGTGCCAGACGGTGACGAAGGCTCCGGCACAGAAACCGCTCCGGGATTGGAAACGCTACTTCCCACGCCCATCTCCTGAATGCCCCAGCTCTGCAAAACTAAGGGAGCGGTTCGGGGCATTTTGTGGAGATGACGGATAAAAGGCCATAAACATAAAAGCCGCAAACCAGCTGCGCTCATAAAGACAACTCCGTATCCCACAATGTTGGGGCCATTCAGCTTTAACAATTTTGCGCCGATGAGCCCGCCGATAATAATCGCCGTCGCGTTGAAGAGATTGTACGCCGTCAGAATCTGAGTTTTTTGCTCCAACCTCAAATTCTTAAAAAAGATCACCATAAGGCTCACTTCAAATCCCGCCCATGCGGCTCCGCTCATGGCCTGCAAGATCAGCACTTGATAATAGCTATCGAGCCAAACCCAGGCTGCCGGCATTGGTGACAGTGCAAGGGCCGAAAACGCGAAAGTCCTGCTAACGCCAAATTTTTCAATCGATCTGTTTACAAGCGGCATGACCATCACCTTGGAAGTCAAAAGCGCAGCCAGAGCCCACATGTATTTATCGTAGGTCAAATGAAGTTGGGCGAGTAAAAACGGCGTCACAAAGGGTCCCGAAATATAAACCGCGATATTGAACAAAAACAGAAATGCAAAAAACTTTCTCTGCTTTTGTCCACGGAGCATATCGACAAGAGAATCTCTGAGACGAAATCGGGGCTGTGATCGAAAACTCAACCAACCTTCGACGTAAGGATGCTTTCGCAGAACCAAGACCGAAGCCAAACGCGAAAACGCGGCCATAAAAAAGACTCCTGCAAAGGCATACTCCACAGCCGAAAGTCTTCTGGCCTCTTCTAAAATTAAGCCACCAGAAACAATTCCAATTAGAATTCCGAGTTGCATGAAACGAGAACGTTTAGAAAAAAACTCGGCACTTTGCTCAGTCGAAATTAAATTTCCCATCCAATAATTCCAGGCTGAATTCGTTGCCTGAGAGCCTCCCCAATAGAGAGACGCTAAAAAAAATAATCCCAAAAACTGAAACTGTCCAAACACAGAACCCAGCGCTAGAAGAGAAAAGAGAACAAATTGAACTAGGCCCGCTCGGATGATCCATTCTTTATGCGTGAATCGGTGATGAATGGCTCGCGGAGTAACTAATTGTAAAACGGCACCCGCAATCAATGGCATCGTTGCAAGCAGCCCCATTTGTACTTCGCTCATTCCTTGGCTGTAACCAAACGCCAGTAAATAAGTCTCTCCCCACCCAATCATCAGACTCAGAAAAAAACCTTCGACATAGCTCCAATTGCGAAAGTCAAACGTAGCTCCTGCATTGGATTTAAAAGACAAATGAGTTTTTAAAATTGATGACATGATGCCAGCCGATCGCTTCTCAATTAGGTTCTCATAATCGCAACAAAGATTGAACTCGGTACGCAATGACTCGACTTGAGTCCGTATCAGAAAAGTGGCATTGTAAAACCGGGAGGCCGCTTGAATTCACACGATATGAACCACAGCATACTTTTTACGCCGGATGACCAAATCAAAAAGAATGAGAGCAAGCTTTTCTCCGTTATTTTGATTACCGCGATAATGATGGTCGCCGAAATTATTGCTGGTACTATGACCGGCTCCATGGCTCTCCTTGCCGATGGGTGGCATATGGCCTCCCATGCCGGAGCATTGGGAATTGCATATTTGGCTTATCGTCTTGCTCGCTCTGAAAAAATGAATTCGAAGCTCACATTTGGTGCCGGAAAAGTCATTCCACTCGGCGGATATACAAGTGCCGTGGCCTTGGCGCTAGTTGCTCTTTACATGGTTTACGAATCCGTCGAACGCCTCTTTGCGCCTGTTACAATTGATTATAAAGAAGCTCTCTTAGTTGCTGTGATTGGACTTATAGTAAATATCCTTTGTGCATTTTTGCTCATGGACTCTCACATTGGCCATAGCCACGGGCCTCACGATTCAGATGATGACCACCACGATCATAAGCATGGACATCATGGACGTTCACACGAAACTCACGATCACCCGCACTCTCATTCTGAGGCCTGCTCGCACGGACCAAAGTTATCTCAGAACGCTGGGGGCTTTGCTCCCGAAGCCATAAATATCAAAATTGAGGACCATAATTTGCGCAGCGCATACATGCATGTCGTGGCAGATGCACTCACGAGTGTCCTCGCGATCGCTGCACTTCTCATGGGACTTTGGCAGGGATGGAACTGGCTCGATCCTCTTATTGGAATTCTTGCGAGCGTGGTTATTTGCAAATGGGCCTGGAGTTTATTGCGCGAAACCGCGGCAGAACTTCTCGATGTACACTCTAAAACCATTGCAAATAGCGACATAGAAACATTTCTTAAAAATTTAGGTGCTGAAGTTTTAGACATTCATATCTGGAGAGTGGCTCCCCATGCGCTGGCCTGCGAGGTCGTCCTCTCATCTCCGAAAGAAAAAGACACTCTGTTTTTCCGAGAGGCTTTACTCAAAAAATTCTCGATCCAACATTTAGTTGTCGAAGTGCGCAATTTTTGACAACACCTGACTTTACGTTTACACCAGTGGCCTAGGTTACCGAATATTAACAACTCTTTCTTCTTGCTTGAGAAGAAATGCATATTAAATGAGGGCGACATGACACGAGTATCAACGTGGTTCGGGCTCAAGGCACTAATATCCTTTGCAGCTCTAACTCTTCTTGCATTGCCAGCAATGGCTTCGGGCGATGCCAGCATCGTTCTTCCTGACCTTAACGTCACTTTTGAACATCTAGGTGGCATGTCGGGAATAACAATTTTATGGGCCGGAATCGGCATCTCAATTCTCGGAATCCTTTTTGGATTAGTCGAGTTTGTATCTGTAAAAAAGATGCCTGCGCACAAGTCGATGCTCGAAGTTTCTCATCTCATTTACGAAACTTGCAAAACTTATTTGCTTCAACAAGGTAAACTCCTCATCGTTCTTCAAATCGCAATCGCAGTTTGTATCGTTGGATACTTCGGCGGATTGATGGGATTCGATGCTGGCAAAGTGATGTTGATCCTTCTCTGGTCTGTTCTCGGTATCCTTGGATCTTTCGCAGTTGCGTGGTTCGGTATCCGACTCAACACATATGCAAATAGCCGTACAGCGTTCGCATCTCTCGCTAACAAGCCTTACTCTGTAATGGAAATTCCTCTTCGTTCGGGAATGTCTATTGGAGTTGTTTTGATCTGCGTAGAGTTGTTCATGATGCTTGTAATTATGTTGGCAATTGAGCCTTCTGCAGCGGGTGCTTGCTTTGTTGGATTCGCAATTGGTGAATCTCTCGGCGCTTCAGCTCTTCGTGTTTGCGGTGGTATCTTTACAAAAATCGCTGACATCGGTTCTGACTTAATGAAGATCGTTTTCAAAATTAAAGAAGATGATGCTCGTAACCCAGGCGTTATCGCTGACTGCGTTGGCGACAATGCTGGAGATTCAGTTGGTCCCACAGCTGACGGTTTCGAAACTTACGGTGTAACGGGTGTTGCTCTTATCTCTTTCATCGTTTTGGCAGTTGGATTCCAAATGACAGATGGTGCAAGAACTCCAATGGCGGACCAAGGCTTGTTGCAAGCTAAATTCATCATTTGGATCTTCGCAATGCGCGTATTGATGATTTTGACTTCTATTGGTTCTTACATGATCAACAATTTGATCTGTAAAGCTAAGTACGGATCTGCAAAACATTTCGATTTCGAAATCCCTCTGACTTCTCTTGTTTGGGTGACTTCAATTCTTTCTATCGCTGTAACATATGCTGTGAGCTACTTCATGTTAGGTCACTTGGCAGATGGAATGTGGTGGAAACTTTCGACAATCATTTCATGCGGAACAATTGCCGCTGCAATTATTCCTGAATTCACAAAAGTATTCACATCCTCTAAATCAGCTCACGTTCACGAAGTTGTTCAAGCTTCTCGCGAAGGTGGAGCATCATTGAACGTCCTTTCTGGTTTCGTGGCAGGTAACTTTGCTGCTTTCTGGACAGGCGCTTCGATGGTTGTTTTAATGTTCGTGGCTTACAAAGTCGCCGAAATGGGTCTTGGCGCATACATGATCTACCCAGCCGTATTCGCATTCGGTTTGGTTGCTTTCGGAATGTTGGGCATGGGCCCGGTTACCATCGCCGTAGATTCTTACGGTCCAGTAACAGATAACGCTCAATCCGTATTCGAACTTTCACAGATCGAATCGATTCCTGGAATTGGTGCTGAAATCCAAAAAGACTTTGGCATCACTCCTGACTTCGAAAAAGGTAAACTTTTACTCGAAGAGAATGACTCTGCAGGAAACACGTTCAAAGCCACTGCTAAACCAGTTCTTATCGGAACAGCAGTGATCGGTGCTACAACAATGATCTTCTCGATCATCTTGTTGTTGAACTTGAAGCTTGATCTTTTGGCTCCAGAAGTTCTTTTGGGTCTAATCACGGGTGGAGCGATCATTTACTGGTTCACTGGTGCTTCTACTCAAGCCGTTTCAACGGGTGCTTACAGAGCGGTTGAGTTCATTAAAGCGAATATCAAATTAGATAACACAGTTAAAAAAGCTTCTGTGGAAGACAGCAAAAAAGTTGTACAAATTTGTACTCTTTACGCTCAAAAAGGAATGATCAATATCTTCGGAGTGATCTTCTTTATGACTCTTGCGTTTGCATTCTTTGATCCAACGTTCTTCGCGTCCTACTTGATCTCAATCGCGGTTTTCGGATTGTACCAAGCGATGTTCATGGCGAATGCGGGTGGTGCGTGGGATAACGCTAAAAAATACGTAGAGGTTGATTTACGCGAAAAAGGAACTGAGTTACACGCTGCTTGCGTTGTTGGTGACACGGTCGGCGATCCGTTCAAAGATACCTCTTCTGTTGCAATGAACCCAATCATTAAGTTCACGACTCTTTTCGGTCTATTGGCTGCAGAGATCGCAGTTTCAATGAAACACGGTGGAAGCATGAACATGACGATGATCTTGAGTGCAGTGACGGGCCTTATCGGTTTGTTCTTCGTATGGCGCTCATTCTACGGAATGAGAATCAAATCTAAAGCTTAATTGCTTTTTTCAACCTTTGATTTGCAAAAACCCCGGGGAGACTCGGGGTTTTTTTATTTCGGCTGACTTCGAGTCGCTCTTCGGAGCATTTTCTTAATTTTTACCGATGAAGAAACTCTTTCACAAATGAGATTGGCTCAATGTGCTCGCCCATTTTTTCAGAGTCGATTTGGGTACAGGTCTTAGCGGCTTCGTCACATCGATTGATGTTATGACACTCGCCTGCTCTGTTATCGATTAAGGTTTCTGGATAACCTCTTACCAAAAGACCGATGACTTCTAACTTCGCATTAAATACCGGTGCTCCTGAGCTTCCTGGGAATGCATCGAGATTTGCTCGGTAGTATTTTGATTCAACTGAGAGAATCTTTGCGTTCGCAGTATAAGTTGCCGGAGCGGCCAAGGGATAGCCGATCATTGAGATCGCGGCATTCTGCGCGACTCCGGGAAAGGGAACTCCGCTGAGCTTTAATGGCGCTCTTCCCGTTTTTTTCTTAAGTTTTACAAGAGCGAAATCTCTTTCGAAAATGATTTTGCCCGAGATGACGTCCACTTCCGAATCGTGAATTCCGTAAATCACTTTTTCACATTCGAAAACTCTATCTTTGCTAACCCCTTCGATTTGAGGAGGTTGTACTTTTCCGTCTTTGAGAATTTCTCTGAAATCTGAAACCCATACAAATTCCTTGCACATTGGCGTTTGAACGTCTTTAACTTCTCCCCTTTGAACCATGCAATGCCCCGCCGTTATCAAAATATCATCACTCACCAAAAATCCGCTGCATCCCATATAAAAACCAAGAGTGTCTGCGCCTTTTTCATTCGGACATAATCCCGATGCTTCCTTAAGTGGAACCGCCGCGAGGTCGCACGCCTCGCCTTTATCCGCGATGTAGCTTTTTGGAATTAAGAGAAAAATCGATTTTGAGAGCTCTTGGATCTTTGCATCTGCTTTTACAATCGAAATGCGATCATCTTTTCCATAAATAGCAGCTTGCGAATTAGAAAATGAGAAAAAAAACAAAAAAATTAAAATTGCGTTCATCGATCCCCCAAAAAACAGAGTCCTGGTGATTGGCTCTCTTATAGACTCCTACGCGAGAATTCACATCTCTCCCCTCACTTTTTGTAGACTTTCTAGAGCCTTAGATCCTTTAAAAAAGCCTGACTCTGAAATCTTTCTAATTTTAGTGGGTGAAGTGTGGAAAACTCTGGTTTCACTAACGCGCGGAACGAAGTTTGTGGAGGTAATTAGGAACTGTGTCCGCTTGTTAACTTCTGATTTTTTCAAAATCAG